>NZ_JBHWEB010000061.1:0-57771 GCF_042734395.1 Amycolatopsis sp. NPDC059657
CCGCCCGCCCTGCGCGGCGGCGGGGCCCCCCCCCCCCCCCGCCCCCCACAAGGGCGCCTCCCCTCTGGTTTGTGCTCCCGCGTTTAACACCGCCCCACACCACTCACGACCCTTTTTACCCTTTTGCGGCGGCTGATCTTCGGGTTAGGTAGCCGCCTATGAGAAGACGCATACCGGTCTACGCCGCCGTGGTGCTGGCAGCTGCGGTAGTCATCGCCGCCCCGCCCGCCTCGGCCCAGGACGTGCCGCTCGCCGATGGGGTCGGCGCGGCGAAGGTCAACGCAGCGGGCATCAAGGGGAAGCTGTCGCCGCGCGTGAGCGCCGCGCAGGGCAAGATCACCGCGTTCGTCGAGCTGGCCAAGAAGCCCGCTGTCGACGCCTTCAACGCGGAACAGCACAAGGGCAAGGAAAAAGCCAAGCAGGCTGCCAAAGCCGCGAAGGCCGAGACGGCCGCCGCGGTGGATTCCGTGCTGGGGCAGCTGAAAGCGGGCGACCGCAGCGCCAAGGTCATCACCCAGACCGCCAACGCCGTTTCCGGCGCTGTCGTGACCGCGGACGCCGCGAAGCTGCGTGAGCTCGCGAAGCGCCCGGACGTCGTGGCCGTGCGGACCGTGGTGCCCAAGTCGCGCACCAACTCCAGCGCCGTGCAGCTCACCAACACCCTCGCGAGCTGGCAGCAGACCGGACGCCTCGGTGACGGCGTCCGCGTCGGCGTGATCGACGACGGCATCGACTACACCCACGCCGACTTCGGCGGGCCCGGCACGCCCGAGGCGTACAAGGCCATCGATCGCACGAAGGTCGACGCCGCGTACTTCCCGACCGCCAAGGTCGTCGGCGGCACCGACCTGGTCGGCGACGACTACGACGCCAACCGCGGCGACACCCCCGTGCCGGACCCGAACCCGCTCGCCTGCGGTGAGCACGGCACGCACGTGGCGGGCACGGTCGCCGGTTTCGGCGTCAACGCCGACGGCTCCACCTTCAAGGGCGACTACTCGAAGCTCAACGCCAAGAAGATCGAGGCGCTGAAGGTCGGCCCCGGCACCGCGCCCAAGGCGCTGCTCTACGCCGTCAAGGTGTTCGGCTGTGAGGGCTCGACCAACGTCGTCGCGCAGGCGCTCGACTGGTCACTCGACCCGGACGGCGACGGCGACTTCACCGATCACCTCGACGTCGTCAACCTCAGCCTCGGCGGCGACTTCAACGCCCCCGACGACCCCGACTCGCTGTTCGTGCGCAAGATCGCCGCGAACAACGTGCTCCCGGTCTTCTCCGCGGGCAACGGCGGCGACCTCTACGACGTCGCGGGCGCGCCGGGCAACACCCCGGAGGCGCTGACCGTCGCCAGCAGCCGTGACCGCTCGATCCTGCGGGACGCGGCCGACATCGTCGCGCCGATCACCGGCGCCAAGGGCGGCCAGTTCAGCCAGAACTTCGCCGGTTTCGACACGCTCGACCTCACCAAGCCGGTCGCGAAGCCCTCGGCCGCCAACGCCGACGGCTGCAAGCCGTACTCGGACGCCGACAAGGCCGCGGTCGCGGGCAAGTTCGCCTGGCTGGAGTGGGACAACAACGACGCGACGCGCCTGTGCGGGTCCGCCGTCCGCGCGAACAACGCGCAGGCCGCGGGCGCCGCGGGCACGCTGCTTTCGTCCACTGTGGAGCACTTCTCGGCCGGTATCGCGGGCAACGCGACCAACCCGATGTTCCAGTTCACCGCCTCGGCCACCAACGCGGTGCGTCCCGGGCTGAACGCGGGCACCCTGCAGGTCCACCTGAGCGGCAAGGGCCGCGCCAGCCTGCAGACCTACGACAACTCCATTGTGGACAGCCCGAGCTCGTTCAGCTCGCGCGGTGTCCGCGGCCCGGCGTCTAAGCCGGACATCACCGCACCCGGTGACACGATCTCGTCGGCCTTCCGCGGCAGCGGCAGCGACCGGACCGTGCTCTCGGGCACCTCGATGGCCGCGCCGCACACCGCGGGCATCACCGCGCTGATCCGCGAGGCGCACCCCGACTGGACCGTCGAAGAGGTCAAGGCCGCGGTCATCAACACCGCCGGTCACGACCTCAAGGACGCCGCGGGCCACACCTACGCGCCGCAGCGCGTCGGCACCGGCCGGATCGACGCGAAGGCCGCGCTGGACAACCAGGTCCTCGCCTATGTCGTCGACAACCCCGGCGCCGTGAGCGTCAACTTCGGCACCGTCGAAGCCGGTGGCCCGGTGAGCCTGACCAAGACGGTCAAGGTCGTCAACAAGGGCGTCAAGCCGGTCGAATACAGCGTCGCGTACCAGGGTGTGAACACCCTTCCGGGCGTGGAGTACCAGCTGGACAAGGACACTGTGAAGCTGAGCCCGCGCGGGGTCACGACGGTCAAGGTGACGCTGAAGATCACCGACCCGAAGGCACTGCGCAAGGTCATCGACCCGACCATGGCCACCGAGCAGGCCGGGCTGGCGCGCCAGTTCCTCGCCGACGCTTCCGGCCGGGTCGCGTTCACCCCGCGCGGCGGCGCGACGGTTCCGTTGCGGGTGGCCGTCTACTCCGCACCCAAGCCGGTTTCGGCGATCGCCACCAGCGCCGAGGCGAACTTCCACGGCGGCGCGCAGGCCGTGGTCAATCTGACCGGCAAGGGCGTGGACCAGGGCAGCGGCGCGCAGCGCTACCGCTCGCTGATCAGCGTGCTCGAACTGCAGGCGGAGTCGCCGCAGCTGGCCGAATGCGACCACTCGACGACCACCGACTGCACGATCAACAACACAGCCAAGGGCGCTGACCTGCGCTATGTCGGCGCCGCCTCGACGGCTCCGCTGGCCAAGCAGCAGGGCGAGCCGGAGAACGCGCTGCTCGCGTTCGGGCTCACCACCTGGAGCGACTGGGCCAACCTCGGCAGCAACACCATCCCGTTCGTCGACATCGACACCACCGGCGACGGGCGTCCGGATTTTGAGACCTTTGTGACGAAGGCGCCCTCGACGGACGTGCTGCTGGCCCAGACCGTCGCGCTGGCGGACGGCTCGGTGGTCGACGTCCAGGCGGTCAACGGCCAGCTGGGCGACGTGGACACCAACGTGTTCGACACCAACGTGGTCACCCTTCCGGTCGCTGTCGCAGCTTTGGGTATCGACGTGAACGGTGCTTCGCACAAGATCAGCTACTCGGTCGGCACGGCCGGTCCGTACGTCGCGCCGGGCACGACCAACGGGCTGATCGACTTCGTCGCAGGTCCGCTCTCGTTCGACGTGCTCGCGCCGGGCTACTCGGTGCAGGGCGGCGGCGACGCGGCGCTCGGGTACACGGCCAAGCCGGGCACCGCGCTCGTGGTCAACCGGAACGCGGCCACGACCGACACCGTGCTCGGCCTGCTGGCGCTGGAACACCACAACGCGTCAGGCGATCGGGTGAACATCATCAAGATCAACACTGGTCAGAGCGCTCCCAGTGAGCCTCTTCCGGTCTCCGGGCCGGGCCGTCAGGGCGGTCGTCAGCCCATCGGGGTCGGTTGATCTTCCGGGTGTGAGGGGGTTCTTTCTGCACTCCGTGCAGGGGGAACCCCCTCTTTTCTACCCGTCTGGGTGTTCCAAACCTCGGGATGATCAGACATAGGGGTGGTGCGGCTACATCGCGTTGTCTACGGCCGGTAACCTTCGGTCGCTGGCGTTTTCTCGAGGATGGGCCATCCGGGAAATCCGGAGGCCTCGTCGACGGAGGTGTGTGGATGCGGCTCGCAGTGATCCCAGGTGACGGGATCGGACCCGAGGTGGTCGCCGAGGCGCTCAAGGTGCTCGGTGAAGTCGTCCCCACGGCTGAGATCACCAACTACGACCTCGGGGCGGCGCGCTGGCATTCGACCGGTGAGCTGCTTCCCGAGTCAGTGCTGGGCGAGCTTCGCCAGCACGACGCGATCCTGCTCGGCGCCGTCGGCGACCCGAGCGTCCCCAGTGGCATCCTCGAGCGCGGGCTGCTGTTGCGCCTGCGGTTCGAGATGGACCACCACGTGAACCTGCGGCCCGCCCGGCTGTACCCGGGTGTGCGCGGACCTCTCGCCGACAACAGCGAGATCGACATGGTGGTCGTGCGTGAAGGCACCGAGGGCCCGTACGCGGGCACCGGCGGCCTGCTGCGCAAGGACACCGAGCACGAGATCGCGACCGAGGTGAGCGTCAACACCGCGTTCGGCATCCGCCGCGTGGTCGCCGACGCGTTCAACCGCGCCGAGGCCCGCCCGCGCAAGCACCTCACGCTGGTGCACAAGACCAACGTCCTCGAGTACGCCGGCGGCCTCTGGTCCCGGATCGTCGAAGAGGTCTCGCTGGAGCACCCGGACGTCACGGTCGCCTACTCCCATGTGGACGCCGCGACCATCCACATGGTCACCGACCCGTCCCGCTTCGACGTGGTGGTCACCGACAACCTGTTCGGCGACATCATCACCGACCTCGCCGCCGCCGTCACCGGTGGCATCGGCCTCGCGGCCAGCGGAAACCTGGACATCACCCGCCGCAACCCGTCGATGTTCGAGCCGGTGCACGGTTCCGCCCCGGACATCGCCGGCCAGGGTCTCGCCGACCCGACCGCAGCGGTCCTCTCCGTCGCGCTCCTGCTCGACCACCTCGGCCAGAAAGAGGCCGCGCGCCGCATCGAGGCGTCGGTCGCCTTCGATCTCGCGACCCGCGACCAGGCCAACCCCGGCCCGACGCACTCCATCGGTGACCGCTTGGCCGCACTGGTCTCGTCGAACGTCCGGCCGACCGTTTAAGTAGCCCGAAAGCCACTTTCGTCAGATCCGAGCTGACGAAAGTGGCTTTCGTGGTTTCGCGGGATAAATCCGCGTTGTGCCAGCGTCGCGGTGACTGCCGTGACCAAGCAGACGAGTTCAAGCTCTCGACGAGCGAGCGAGACGTTCCGGCTGTGAAGAACGCCCGCTTCTACGCGTTGCCCTACGCGGCCGCGCCGCGGTCAAGGCTTTCGTCGCCTGCCTGCGGGGCGACGCCGGGTTTTGTGAAGGCTCCCTTCACGCAGCCTGAGTGGGTGAGGGAGGCCCTCACTAACTTGGCTGGGTGGGGGAGGCCCTCACCCAGGCCACCTTTCCCACGCGAAACCCGGGGTAGGCCCGCTTCACCCCCGCTCCCACCGGAGCGTGACTGGACTAGACCAGCGTCCAAAGAATGGGATAGGGGCCCGAGGCTTGGAAAGCTTGACGGGCTGTGGCATGATGCCGTTATGGCTTCCTTCTCCATCATTATTGCGCAGCGCGCCGGTTAGGTGCTCCACAAGAGCACATCGGCGCGCAAACCTCTCGCACCCCTGCGGGAGGTTTTTTTTGTTGCCCTGCCTCAAGAGGAGATAACCCAGTGACCCGCCAGGAGCCCGCCGATACGCCGCTCGGCGACGATTTCCACCTTTACGACACCACCCTGCGCGACGGTGCGCAGCGTGAAGGAATCACCTATTCCGTCGCGGACAAGCTGGCCGTCGCCAGGTTGCTCGACGAACTGGGTGTGGGTTTCATCGAGGGCGGCTGGCCGGGCGCGCTGCCGAAGGACACCGAGTTCTTCGCCAAGGCCGCGGCGGGCGAACTGCAGCTCAAGCACGCGGCGCTGGTCGCGTTCGGGGCGACCCGCAAGGCGGGCGCCAAGGCCGACCAGGACAAGCAGGTCAGGGCGCTGCTCGACTCGCAGGCGCCGGTGATCACGCTGGTCGCGAAGTCCGATCTGCGGCACATCGAACGGGCGCTGCGCGTCGACGTCGACGAGGCGTGCGAGATGGTGCGGGACACCGTGAGCTTCCTGGTGGCCGAGGGGCGCCGGGTTTTCGTTGACCTGGAACACTTCTTCGACGGCTTCGAGTACTCGCCGGAGACCTCGTACCGGGTGCTGGACGCGGCCGCGGGCGGCGGTGCGGACGTCATGGTCCTTTGTGACACCAATGGGGGACAGCTGCCGCTCGGGCTCGCGGAGACCGTGCGCACGATCAAGGACAAGACCGGATTCCGGCTCGGAATCCATTGCCAGGACGATACTTCCTGCGCGGTGGCGAACTCCATCGCCGCGGTGCAGGCCGGCGCGACGCACGTCCAGTGCACCGCCAATGGGTACGGCGAACGGGCAGGCAACGCCGATCTGTTCGCTGTCACGGGAAACTTGGTGGCCAAGCTCGGCATGGAGGTGCTCCCGACCGGACGCGCCGCCGAGCTCACCCGGGTCTCCCATGCCCTTGCCGAAATCGCGAATCTCGCACCCGACACCCATCAGGCGTATGTCGGTTCGTCTGCTTTCGCCCACAAGGCGGGACTGCACGCGAGCGCGATCAAGGTGGATCCGTTGCTGTACAACCACATCGATCCAGCTTCTGTCGGCAATGACATGCGGGTTCTGGTCACCGAGATGGCCGGCAGGGCCAGCCTCGAACTCAAGGGACGTGAGCTCGGGGTTGACCTTGCCGGTCAGCCCGAAGCCTTGACGCGCTCCGTGCGCAAGGTGAAGCTGCTGGAGTCGGAGGGCTGGTCGTTCGAAGCCGCCGACGCCTCGCTGGAACTGTTGCTGCACCGCGAAATCGGCAGCGGCTTCCTCGACGAGCCGCCGTTCACGCTCGAGTCCTACCGGGTGGTGATGGACCACCGCGCCGACGGCGAGGTGGTCTCCGAGGCGACGGTCCGCCTGCACGTCGCCGGGCAGCGCGTCATCGCGACCGCCGAGGGCACCGGGCCGGTCCACGCGCTGGACGCCGCGTTGCGCGAGGCGCTGAGCCCGCACCTGCCCTGGCTGGACACGGTGGAACTGGCCGACTACAAGGTGCGCATTCTTGCTGGGCATCCCGGTACTGACGCGGTCACGCGAGTACTGGTCGAGACCACCGACGGCCGGACGGAATGGACGACCGTCGGCGTGCACGGCAACATCGTCGAGGCGAGCTGGCTCGCCCTTTGCGACGCACTCGTGCACAAGGCCGCCACCATCCGCGAATCCTTGGTCAGCAAGTAAAGGGGTCGTGAGTGGTATGGCCGGTTAGAACCGGCCGTACCACTCACGAGTCCTTGACCTCCAACCGCTCGAGCCGTTCGGGGTCGGCCAAGATGTGCAGCTCGGCCACAAGGCCGTCGCGCACCGTGAAGGCCATGACCGACGCGGGCTTTCCCTCGGGCGCGGTGAGAATGCCCCAGGCGCCGTTGATGAGCGCGGGCCGTGAATACGGCGCGAGCCGCGAGAACATGAGTGCCTGACCCGCGACCTCGGCCGCGCCACGCACGAGCTTCGAGAACGCGCCGCCGTCGACGTGCAGCACGACGTCGGGATCGAGCACCGCGACGAGCGCGTCGAAATCGCCACCGCGCGACGCGGCGATGAACGCCTCGACGACCGTCCGCTGGCGCGTGAGATCGGTCTCAGGCGCCGGAACACCCTGCACCCGACGCCTGGCGCGACTCGCGAGCTGACGCGTCGCGGCGGGCGTGCGGCCCGCGATGGTCGCGATGTCGTCGAACGGCACGCCGAACATGTCGTGCAGCACGAACGACAGGCGTTCGGCGGGGGAGAGGGTCTCCAGCACGACGAGCAGCGCGAGGCCGACCGAGTCGGCCATCAGCGTTTCCTGCTCGGGATCGAGGCTCACGATCGGATCGGGGACATGCACGCCGAGCGGCTCCTCGCCGCGTGATTTGCGTGAGCGCAGCATGTCCAGGCAGACGCGGCCGACGACCGTGGTCAGCCAGGCGGCCAGGTTCTCGACCTCGCTGGTGTCGGACCGGCTCAGCCGCAGCCAGGCCTCCTGGACGGCGTCGTCGGCCTCGCTGGTCGAGCCCAGCATCCGATACGCGACCGAGCGCAGCCGGCCGCGATTCTCTTCGAAGCGCCCCGCCAGGGAGAAGTCGTTCATCATGTCCCCTCGACGTGTGAAACCCGGCAGACGTGACATGGCCGCCAGGCTAGGGTGATCATGCCTGAACATCATGGGGGAGATCATGAAGAAGATCGCACTGCTCGCTGCCCTTTTCCTGGCCGCCGGATGCGGCTCGGAAAGCACTGGGAACACGGGAAGCGCCGACGCCAAACCGCAGCAGGCCGCGGCGGGCGCCGAGATCGGCGCGGCGGGCTCGGCCTGCCCGATGCCGGTCACCTTCAAGGTCGCCGAGAAGTGGAAGCCGAAGGCGGTCACTTCGGCCGACGCGCGGATCGGCGACGCCACGGTGATCTGTGAGGTCGACTCGAAGCCCGCGGGCAGCTTCGGCTTCCTGCGGGTCTACAAAAACCCGGGCAGCGACGCGCAGGCGGCGCTGAAGGCCCTTTCCGAGAAGTCGAAGGGCTTCGGTGCGCAGAAGTTCACCGACGTCTCGGTCGGGTCCGTCGCCGCCAAGGAAGTGAGCTACACGGTCACCGACGACGGTGATGTGACCCCGAAGCGGATACTGGCCGTACCGGTCGCAGGCGGTCTGGTGTTGCTCGAGGTCGGCTGCATCGACAAGGAGACCTTCGACACCAACGTCAAGGCATACGAGCTGGCCAAGAGCACGCTCAAGTTGACCTAGGTCGCGTTTCTCGGCTCGGGCACGCGATAGCCGCGCCCAGGCGGCCCCTGGCGGCACCGTGGGATCGCGCGAGTACAACCCGGTACGAGCCGCGACCCCACGGCGCCGCCAGGAGCCACCTGGATCACGACTCTCACCCACCCGAGCCGAGAAACACGACCTAGTAAGCTCGCCCGCGTGCGCTTAGCCCGTATTGCTCATCCCGGTGGTGTCGCCTTCGCTTCGGTCGAGGGGGACGGTGACGACGCCCAGGTGCTCGAGATCGCCGAGCACCCCTTCGGTACCCCGAACTTCACCGGCAAACGGTGGCCGCTGGCGGATGTCCGCCTGCTCGCCCCGATCCTGCCGTCGAAGATCATCGCCGTCGGGCGCAACTACGCGAAGCACGCGGCCGAGTTCGGCAATGAGGTTCCGGCCTCGCCGATGACCTTCATCAAGCCGTCGACCACGGTGATCGGCCCCAACGCGGCCATCAAGCGGCCCGGCAACGTCGGCCGGATCGACTTCGAGGGCGAGCTGGCCATCGTCATCGGCCAGCCGATCAAGAACGTCAGCGCGGCGCGCGCGTCGAGCGTGATCCTCGGGTACACCGTCGCCAACGACGTCTCCGCGCGTGACCTGCAGAAGTCCGACGGGCAGTGGGGCCGTGCCAAGGGCTACGACACGTTCTGCCCGCTGGGCCCGTGGATCGAGACCTCGATCGACGCGTCCGACCTGGCGCTGCGCACCGAAGTGGACGGTGAGCTCAAGCAGGACGGGCGCACCTCCGACCTGGTGCACAAGATCCCCGAGCTGGTCGAGTTCGTCTCCGGCGTCATGACGCTGCTGCCCGGCGACGTGATCCTGACCGGCACCCCGGAGGGGGTCGGCCCGATCGTCGACGGGCAGCAGGTTTCGATCACCATCGAGGGCATCGGGACGCTGACTAACCCTGTGCAGGCTCTGTAGCGCGCTTCGCGAAGTCCGGTGCGTGCTCGGGGCGGAAGCCGACGCCGAGCATGTACGCGGGCAGGATCGACAGGCGCGGGAACCGCTCCATCAGCTTGATCATCAGCGCTGGCGGGCCATTGCGCCTGCCTTCCATCACCGGGCGCATGACCGCTTTGTGCAGCAGCCGCTGCAGGCCCTGCACCGCGACAGTCGGCATCCAGCGCCGCGCGCGGACCTTCGCCAGGTCCTTGCCGGTGATGCTGCCGGACAGCAGCGGCTTCGCCAGCAGATGCGCCGTCGCGACCGCGTCCTGCACCGCCAGGTTGATGCCGACGCCGCCGACGGGTGACATCGCGTGCGCCGCGTCGCCGATGCAGAGCAGGCCCTCGACGTGCCAGCGGTGCAGCCGGTTCAGCTTGACGTCGAGCAGCTTGATGTCGTCCATCGACTCGAGTTCGCCGACGCGGTCCGCGAACTCCGGGAACAGCCCGGCGACGGTCTCCCGGAACTTCTCGATGCCTTCGACCCGCAGGTCCTCACGCTTCGGGGCCAGGTAGGCGATCTGGTAGTACCCCACGCGCGGCAACGGCACGGCGAAGCGGCGGTTCTTCATGACCGGCATGATCGAGTAGCCGGTCAGCCCGGTGACGTCCGGCCGTGACAGGCGGAACCACCAGGCGTCGAACGGCACGCCGAAGTCCTTCGGCCGCAGTCCCGACTCGCGCCGCGCGAGCGACCAGCGCCCGTCGGCGGCCACGACGAGCCGGCTGCGCAGTTCGCCTTCCTCGCCGCCGTTCGTGCGGTAGCGCACGCCGGTGACCTTGCCGTGCTCACGGATCAGCCCGGTCATCTCGGTGCTCATTCGCAGATCGAAGGTCGGCTCGGCCTTGCCCGCGTCGGCGATCAGGTCGAGGAAGTCCCACTGCGGGACCATCGCGACGTACGGGTGCGGCACCTTGAGCCTGCTCAAGTCGCCGAAGGTCAGGATGCCGCCGTCCGGCTTCGGGAAGCCGACCTGCTTGATCTCGCTGTGCGGCAGCGCGTGGAACTTCTCGCCCAGCCCCAGCTCGTCGAGCAGCGTCAGCGTCGACGGGTGCACGGTGTCGCCGCGGAAGTCGCGGAGGAAGTCGGCGTGCTTCTCCAGCACGGTCACCTTGACACCGGCCCTGGCCAGCAGCAATCCCAGCACCATCCCGGCCGGTCCGCCGCCGACGACCACGCAGTCCGTGCGCTCGGTCATCTTCATCATCCCCTTATTCATCACTTGTTGAATAAAATGAGGATGCACCGGCACCTTCGATGCGTCAAGGACTAAAGGGGGTGTTTCTCGGATGAGGCACGCGATAGCCGCGCCCTGGCGGCCCCTGGCGGCACCGCGGAATCGCTCGAGTACAACGCCGGTACGAGAGCGATCCCGCGGCACCGCCAGAAGCCACCTGGATCACGACTCTCACGCACCCCATCCGAGAAACACCCCCTCAGGGGCAGATACGCTGATCGGGCTATGACTGAGACCACGCCTGTTCGCGCCCGCTTCTGCCCGTCGCCGACCGGAACCCCGCACGTCGGGTTGATCCGCACGGCGCTGTTCAACTGGGCCTTCGCCCGTCACCACGGCGGCACGCTGGTGTTCCGCATCGAGGACACCGACGCCGCGCGCGACTCGCAGGAGTCGTACGAGCAGCTGCTCGACGGGCTGCGCTGGCTCGGCCTCGACTGGGACGAGGGCCCCGAGGCCGGCGGCGAATACGGCCCGTACCGCCAGAGTGAGCGGCGCGACATCTACGCCGATGTCGCCGCCAAGCTCCTCGCGGCTGGCGAGCTTTACGAAGCCTTCTCGACCAACGAAGAGGTCGAGGCCCGGCGCAAGGCCGCCGGTCAGGACCCCAAGCTCGGGTACGACAACTTCGACCGAGACCTCACCGAGGAGCAGCGCGAGGCGTTCCGCGCCGAGGGCCGCAAGCCGGTGCTGCGGCTGCGGATGCCGGACGAGGACCTCGGCTGGACCGACCTCGTGCGCGGCGACATCTCGTTCCCGGCAGGCACGATCCCGGACCCGGTGCTGGTGCGCAACAACGGCGAACCGCTGTACACGCTGACCAACCCGGTCGACGACGCGCTGATGCGCATCACGCACGTGCTGCGCGGCGAGGACCTGCTGCCGTCGACGCCGCGTCAGATCGCGCTGTACGCGGCACTGCGCCGTATCGGTGTAACCGATTTCACGCCGGAGTTCGGCCACCTTCCGTCCGTGCTGGGCGATGGCAACAAGAAACTGTCCAAAAGGGACCCTTCGTCGAACCTCTTCAACTACCGCGACCGGGGTTTCATCAAGGAAGGCCTGCTGAACTACCTGTCGCTGCTCGGCTGGTCGATCGCGGACGATCACGACATCTTCAGTGTCGACGAGCTCGTCGCCGCCTTCGATATCTCGAAGGTGAGCGCGAATCCGGCGCGCTTCGACCTCAAGAAGGCCGAGTCGATCAATGGGACGCACGTGCGTGCACTGGCGCCGGAGGACTTCGTCACCCGTGTGGTGCCCTACCTCGTGACCGCGGGCGTGCTGCCCGCCGAGCCGAGTGACGAACTGCTCACCAAACTCCGTGCGATCGCGCCGCTGGTACAGGAACGGGTGACCGTGCTGTCCGAGGCGGCGCCGATGCTGGGCTTCCTCTTCGTCGACGAGGAAAACTTCGCACCGGAGCCCGATGCGGCGTCGAAGAACCTCGGCGCCGACGCGGAACCCGTGCTCCAGGCGGCGATTTCGGCGCTGGAGGCGTTGCCGTCCTGGGAGACTTCCGCAATCGAGGAGGCGCTCAAGGCGGCCCTTGTGGACGGTCTGGGTCTCAAGCCGCGCAAGGCTTTCGGACCGGTCCGGGTGGGGATCACCGGACGTACGGTTTCCCCGCCGCTGTACGAATCGATGGAGCTGCTGGGCCGCGAGGTCTCACTGGGACGGTTGCGCCGCGCGCTGCCCGGTAACTGAAAGATCGCGTCTCACCAACTGGGAGTAGTACCGGTTCGTCGAAACAGACCCCTGCTAATCACCTCCTTGGCCGAGTCGGAGCGGCCGGACTTGGCCTAGCCTCGCTAAGTGGATTTTGCGCTTGCCTCCCCGACGACACCGCAAATCGCCCCCGCTCCGTGGTCGCCGCCAGAGTTACGTCTGGTCTGTTTGGACATTGACGACACGTTGATCGACTGCACGGCGGCGATCCGTTTCACGCTGGGCGCGTTGACCGGGCGGCCGGACATGTGGCCGTTGTGGGACTTGATCACCGAAGAGCACGTGGCGATGGTGGTGGCGGGCGAGCTCGACTACGCCACCATGCACCACCGCCGCACGGAGTGCTTCCTCGCGGAGATGGGCGTGCTGGCGGCCGCCGAGGACGTCGCTGACTTCGAGCGACGCCGTCGGGAGCTGCTGGCCCGCTCGTTCCGCCTCTTCGACGACGTGCTGCCCTGCCTCGACTGGCTACGCGCGGCCGGCGTCCTCATCGCCGCCGTGACCAACGCGTCCGGTGTGCACCAGCGCCGCAAGATCGCCGACCTCGGCCTCGCCTCGTACTTCGATCACGTCGCCATCGCCGGCGAGCTCGGCGTCGCCAAGCCGCACCCTGTGATGTTCCACTCGGTCTGCCACGCGGCGGCCTGCGCGCCCGCCGACACCGTGCACATCGGCGACAAACTCGACACCGACGCGATCGGCGCGCACAATGCGGGCCTGGGCGCCGTCTGGCTCGACCGCGACGGCACCGGCCACACCGTGCCCGAAGGCGTGCACACCATCCGCGGTCTCGACGAGCTCCCTGAGCTGCTCGTTTCGGAGTTCGCGAGCGTCGGAGTGCCTGCTCAGCGAGCACTTGGCACCCCCGCTGTCAGGCTTGGGAAGGCGGTACTCTAGTATTTCTTCTCGTTGGACGGCACGCCAGCAAGATCGGCGAGTCACTCCGATGGGGTATGGTGTAATTGGCAACACGACTGGTTCTGGTCCAGTTATTCTAGGTTCGAGTCCTGGTACCCCAGCTGCAGAGCGACAAACCAGCCTGGTAAGTTCTCTCTCGCAACAAATGAAGTTCCTAAGCCCCCGTCGTCTAGCGGCCTAGGACGCCGGCCTCTCACGCCGGTAGCGTGGGTTCGAATCCCATCGGGGGTACGCGCAACATCCACACTAATGCCGCCGACCATATTGGTCGGCGGCATTAGTGTTTTCGGCTGGCTATCGGTGATCTGTTCAGTGAGGTGGATCATGTCTGCTACCCGGTCTGCGGGCAGCTTGATAGTGATGTTCACGTGGTCGCCGCCCGGTTGCAGCTGAAGGGTGAGCTGGGTTACCTCGAAGAGTCGGGCGAGTAGTTGCTGGGGTGCTTGTGCCAGGTTCACCGTGAGGTAGGGCAAAGCGTCGAGTAGTTCCAGGTCGGTGATGCTGGGGCGATCGGCCTGGTCGTCGGTGGCAGAGTCCAGTTCGGCGATGGTGTCCAGCGTGATGACTTTCTGCGCTTCGAGTTCGTTGTAGGTTTGCCGTAGGCCTTTGGTGAACGGATCGTCGGTGTCGGCTTCCTGGGCCTGTCGGAGGATCGAGTTCTGTCGGCGTGCCAGATTGGCGATCGTGCGCTGGAGACGCTCTCGTTCCGCCTGGCGTTGTTCGTGTGCGCGATCGTCGACGGTGTCGAGGTCGGCGGCCAAGATGTCGCGGCGGCGGGGGCCAAGGACGCGGTCGGCGAAGAAGTTTGAGATAGCGTCGAGTAGTGCGTCCTCGCGGAGGCGGATCGACTTGGGGTGGTCTGGGTCTGTGACGGTGCGGCCTCGGTTGTTCTTGGCGGGCCAGCATAGGTAGTGAGTGCGGTTGTGCTGGTAGTCGCCGGTCATTTTGCGTTCGCAGAAGCAGGTCATTCTGCTGCGTAGTAGGTAGGTCCGGCGGGTGGCTGGGTGGGTGTTCTTGGTGTCGCCGTCGCGGGAACCGCGTTTCTCTACTGTGGGTTTGGTGGTAAGGGCGTCGTACATCCACTTTGGAATCAGTGGCTCGTGTACGGGTTCGGGGGACCAAACCCACTTGTAGGGCTCGTTGACCTTGCCGTTCCTGGAGCGCATTGCACGCCGGTTGAACACTTGATACCCGGTGTACTTCGGGTTTCGAAGTACACCGGCGACGCTGCTCTTGCTCCAGGCGCCCCGGGCCCGCGCTTTGGACGGGGGCTCGGGTGGCGGGTGCTGGTCGGGTTTAGCGTTGAGACGATCGGCGATCGTGTTGTAGCCGAGGCCTTCGTGGTACCGCCAGTGGGCGATCAGAGTCACTGTCTCACTGCGCGTGCCATCTGGCTCGAGCCGGGTCTTGGTATGCCCCTTGTCTGCCTTGCTCCTGTTCGGGTGCGGGACAATCTTGGCCTTGTAGCCGTACGGGGGCATGCCGATGTTCCAGCCATCACGCACATGCGTGCACAGCCCGCCCCAGGATTGTTCGAGGGTGTTGAGGACTTCGTACTCGGCGATTGACTGATTGATCCGCCGCTGCAGGATGCGCTGCGCATGGCTACCCGAGATGCTGATCGGCTCGTTGGAAGCGAACAGCGGCACCCCGGCGTGTTCCAGCGCGCGCTCGACTGAGAGGCCTTCAAACGTGCGACGAGCTACGCGGGAGACGCTTTCGCAGATGACAACGTCGAATCGCCGATCGGCCCAGGTCGCTTCTTTGAGTAGGTCGGCGATACCGCCGTCGCGGGCAATTGGGATGTCGAACCGCTCGTAGTCGGTCTTGTGGCCTCGCTGCTCTAGCTCCATGCGTCCGGACTCGACGTCGTAGAAGTGTGCCACGATAACCCAGGATTCGGGCAGGGCGTGCTTGCAGTTGCCCAGTTGGCGCATCGCGGACTGGCGTGGATCCTGCTGGTCTTCTGTCGATGTGCGCGCCAGGAACGCGACTTTGACTTCTTGCTGAAAGAGTGCGGCGGGCATTCCGAAGGGTGACACCGCATAGTCGGACAGGTTGCCAGGATCTGTTGCGCTCATTTTGCTGCCCCTCTTTCCGTTGCTGCAAATATGACGTGATCATACCTCCGGCAACTGGGGTGTATTGGCGTTCTCTGATTCGGGGGTTTCTGGAGTTTTCTGTGACGACGACCATGTCAGAAGATCGCGGATCGCGATAGCGAGTTCACGTCGCAGGCGGTCGCCTTCCTGGCCATCTACTTGGATAATGTCGCCTGAATAGAGAAAATCGCTTTTGGATTCGCGTTGCTGGCGGTACCGCCAAAGCGAATCTGGCCGCTGTTGCTGTGTCGTCATGCCGCAGCTCCGCAGAGTTCGATGTCATCGCCGTGTTTCGCCGCGCCGGCCAGTCTGTCCGTGATGATGTGCTGAGGGGACAAGTCACGATTGTGGCGGGACATCGTTCGGCTGCGGCGACCTCGGATAACTTTCGTTGCATAGTTCGTTGTCGAATTTCCGCTGCAACGCGCTGCGGCCGCTCTTGAAGCAACGCCCGGATCTGAGGCTCGAACCGATCCGCCACCGACCACGCGGCGCCCGCCGATTCTGCGGCGGACCGTCCGAAGCCAGCGCGCGATCTCCTTGATCGGAACCTGCTCAGCCCGATTCAACCAGCGGATCTTTGCCCAGTCCTCCACGTTCAACACCCCGCATTTGATCATGGAGTGTGGTGACGAGACCTAGAACCCGAGTAACTCTCAGGGGTCAGTTTTCACGAGTCGGCGACACGCGGTCGCCGATGGGACGCACCTGTTGTTGGCGCTACTCGCGCGCGGCCGCTGCCGGTAGGAGCCGCTGTTTCGAGTGCGTCGCCCGTACTGCCGTCGCCGAACCACCGGCAGCACGGGCGACACCGGGTACCGTGACACCTGTTCGCGGCAGCTCCAGCATCCCTTGCCTGGCGGGCCCGGGGCTTGCTTGGGCGAGCGGTCAACCGCGGCCCTTTCGGTGCAGGGCTGGGTGGCTTGGCGACGACCGCTGGCCGCGACTCAACGAGATAGCCTTCTCGCCTGAGTTCATCATCGACCTCCCGCTGCAGCTCGGTGATGACGTCGATCGTCAACCCGTCCGGATGGTGGTTCGCGGCCATCACGCGGCCCTCCCGCGATCAGGCGGCAGCACGATCGACAAGGCGCCTAAAGTTCCGGCCGACGCGGTGGCCTGCCACGAGCGCCGGTCCGCGGAGGCGAACTCCTCGGCGGTCACCAACGGCGGGTGGACTCCGATCTCTGACCAGACCCAGTCGGCTTGCGGAGTTGGCTTTCCGAGGTGGGTGCGTCCCCAGACCTGGCGGCCGAGGTATTTCGGGTTGCACAGGATTGCTCGCACCATCGCCACTGTCCACATGCCGGGCTCGCCCGTCTCGGGGTCCAACGGCGCGGGGTATCGGGACGCGGCGAGTCGGCGACGGATCTCCGTGGTGGACAAGCGATCCTCGCCCCTCCACACGAAGATGATCCGCACCGTGGACGCTTCGACCGGTTCGATCAACAGTCGGGTGCGCCAGCGCGGTCGTCGGCCCGCCGGAGTGACCCGGACCCGCCGGGCGCGATAGCCGTAGGGCACGTCTCCGGTGTTGAAACCGGCGCGCACCAATTCCTCGGACACGGTGCGGGCCGCAGCGAGGTTCGCGGCGTGGTAGTCGCGCAAGACGTGCTGCCGCACGTGCCACGACGGCGTTGCCTCGCCTTTGTCCGGGTCCGTCGCTGACCGGAACAGCCGGGCGCCCATCGCTGTGAGGCGCTGCCCGAGGGTCTGGTGGCCGGCGGTCGCAGCCCAGCGCGGAATGCGGTCGCCGGACTCATCCTGCGCGGTGTTGTTCGAAGGCATGGCGGTTCTCCAATTCCGGGAAGGGCTATCCGGCGGTCGAGCTCTGCGCGCGAGCGGTTGTCCGGCCTCCGGCCTGGCGCGGGCGCGGCGAGCCAGGGCGGGTGCGTCCGGTTCTCTGGCCGCGCGTTCGCGGTCCCTTGCCGCGCGCGGGAGTCGGCCCACAGTCGGGCTGCTGGCCGGGTTCTTCGGTGCGTAAGGAGGTCAGAAGCCGGGTGTGCCAGGCCAGCGCGAAGCGCAGGCAGTTGGATTCGCTGCGGTGGCTGGGCGTGCAGCCGGGGACATACCGCCCCCGGAAGCTCCACGATGCCGAGTCGCTGCTGGAGATCGCGTCGGCATAGCGTCCCAGCCCGAGCACCTTTGCCCCGAAAGCGTGCAAGCGGTAGCCGCGTGCCGCCAGCGATCGCATGATCTGCTCGACTTCGGCGGTGTGCTGGCGGCGGCACACGCTGCCCACCCCGACCAGCGGCAGTGCGGCGAGATCGACGCCGTTTCGTTCGTAGAGATCCGCGCATCGGTTGTAGTCCGTAATGGACTGTCCTTGCAGCACGGGGATGATCGGTAGCTCGGGCGCGAGATCGCGCAGCCGCAGGTAGTTGGCGACGGTGCGGTGCTGGTGGACACGCACCGTCGCACCGGTGCGTGCCAAGACATGGCGCTCCGTCATGTGGTCCATTGGCGCGGCCCACGCGAGGTTGCTGATCTCGTTGGCGTAGCGGCGAAGTGCCGCGACGTAGCCGCGTTCGTCGGTGCGCCACCGGCCGTGCATCGACAGCTCCGTGAAGCCTCCGGAGTCGCAGGCCCACGGCCCGGTCGCGCGCGGCAGGCTGCGCCGCCCGGCCAACCTGCGGTGGGAAACCAGCAATGGGACGCCGAGATCGCGGGCGAGCCAGGACGGCTGATGGGTGCCGAGGAAGAACCTCATGGCGACACCGCCCGCCGAGCGGTCTTCGCGAGCAGCGACACCGCGACGGTGAGCACGGTCGCGACCGTCTTACCGAGGATCTGACCGGGCACCGCGGCGAAGGACCCGAACGCCAGCGGCACGAACAGCACGCTGTCGCTCACCAGTCCGACGACGTTCGAGCCGACGACTGCGCCCAGCCGCGACCGGACCCGAATCCGGCCGTAGATGACCGAGTCGACGCACTCGGACACGGTGAACGCGACGACGCTCGCGACGGCGATCTGCGGTGAGGCCAAAGACCAGGACAGCCCCGCCCCCGCCACGATCGCGGCGAGAACGCCCGGCGTGCCCAGGGCCTCGTGCAGCAGGTCTCGCAGCGTCAGCGTCACCCCGGCCCACAGCGTGCCGGCGGGCACGGTCAGCGAGCCGACGAGCAGAGCCGACCAGTGCGTGGAGGCCCAGTTCGCCATCACCACCGAGCCGCCGTAGGCGGCCGACACCGCCAGACCCGACCAGGGGAGTCCGTGCCCTGCCTCTGCGCGTGAGCGCGGCAGCCCTGTCATGCCGCACGCTCCTCGGCGACCGGGGCGCCGGAACGGCACGACCACGGCGAGCAGCCCTCGGGATCGTCGCCCTCCACCGCTTTAGTGGAGACCAGCCGCAGGTGCCGCTTTCCGGGAGCGGGCGAGTCGAGGTCGACTTCGTCGAGCGGCCGGCAGGACCGGTGCAGGAAGTACTGCCCACGCAACTCCTGGCCCTGCTCGGTGGCGTGCGGATAGCCGTCGCGGATGGCCTTGTCGAACTCGACCGCCTCGGCCCAGCCGGCGGAGTCGTTGTCGCGCAGCCAGCGCCAGCCCGCGTTGCCGTGGAAAGGGCACCCGACGCAGGCCGACTTCACGGTCTCCCCGAATCCGCGCTGGGCGAGGTAGTCGGCGCACCGGGTGCGGTCCCAGCCGAGGTTGATCAACGGGAAGACGTTGCGCAGGTAGCGCACGCCCGAGTCCTTGGCGCGGGTGAACTCGTCGGTGCTGATGCCGATGGCCTGCTCGACGTACACCCCGCGCGGCACCCGCCGCGGATGCGGGTACCCGAGCAGTTCGCGCGCAGCCTTCTTCAGCGGCGAAATTTTGTACTCACTAGTACATTGCCTACGCGCCAAGCCTCGACTGCCGTCGGGGTTGAGCACGTGCAGTGGCATCGACACGAACCGGTGGGCCGGGTCGAGCGCGTCGTCGCGGATGTTGCCCGCCGACACCGTGCGCACCGGAATGCCGAACTTCTCCGCGTGCGCGCGGAGCCGGGCGAGGTTCGCGTATACCGCCTTCGGTTCCCAGCCGGTGTCGGCGAACAGGGCGACGTCGAAGCGCGGAATGACACCTTCGCAGGCCAGCAAGAGGACGGCGCTGCTCTGGACTCCGGCGCCCAGCGAGAGGCACCGCAAGGCTGGACTGGCGTCGTGGGCGGAGGCTGGCTTGGTCATGCCGCGTTCGCCTCCTCTGAGTATTCGGAGGGTTCGGTGGAATCTGCGCTGAGGAGCGCGGCGAGGTCGGCGAGCAGCAAGCCGACGGCGTACGTGGCCTGTTGCGGGACGACGCCATTGCCCAGCGCCCGAAGCTGCGCGGTGCGTGGCAGCGGGAGACCCGTGACGAGGCCCGGCTCGAGCCCTTGGAGCCACTCGACGAAGGCAGGAGCCAACACGGGACGCCCATGAACGCCCGGTTGAGTGGGGAACGGCGCTGGTCGCCCGAGCACCTGCTCCCAGCGCCGCACGGCCGGCGCGTAGTCGCCCCAGTCCACCTCGCGGTGCACCAATGCCGACGAGGCGAGATCGGGGTCGGTGACGGCTACGAGATGCCGCCGCCCGCGTCCGGAGCGAGCAGGCGCATCACCGCCGACGGCAGCATCAGGTCGCCCTTCGACCCCCGCTGCGCCGGGCAGCCTTTCGTCCCGTCGGTCGCCCGCGGCGTTGGCAGGAACGCCTCGGGGTCGACTAACGGAAGCACTTGCTGCGACAGCGGCGGACGGAATCCCGCACCCGCCCGGCGCCCCGCCGTGCCCGTGTCCGACGCCCTCGGCGTCGGCAGCAGCCGCGCCTGGTCGGGCAGCGACGGACCGCCAGCCGACGTCCTGTGTGTGCAGTTCTTCGAGTCCGAGGCGGTCGGCGTGGGCAGCAGCTTCATCACCGCGTCCACCGCGTCGTGCAGATTCACTTGATGCCCACCGGCTCGACGTCGCACCGGGTCGGCCGGACCTCGGTTGTCGCCGTCGCGAGCCTGCGGGGTCGGCAGCATCCGGGGCGGCAGCGGTGCGGGGCCAGGCGAGCAGAAACACCCTCTCGCGGCGGTGTGCCGCGCCGATGTCGGCGGCGCGGACGCTACGCCAGAGCGCGTCATACCCCGCTTCGGCCAGGTCGCCGAGTACACGGTGGAGGCCTCCGTTTTTCCAGCGAAGCGCGGCGACGTTCTCCACGACGCACAACGCTGGTCGTAGTACGCGAATGCCGTCCACGATGTCTGCCCACAGTCCACTGCGCGCTCCTTTCTCGATACCTACGCGCCGCCCGGCGGCGGAGATGTCCTGACACGGGAACCCGGCCGTGAGCACGTCGACCGGCTCGACGCATCTCCAGTCGATGGCGCGGACGTCGCCGAGGTTGGGGACGCTCGGCATCCGGGTGGCGAGGATCTCGGCGATGTGCGGGTCGGGGTCGGCGCACCAGGCGAGGCGTCCGCCGCCGAGCGCGGCGAGCACTCCGAGGTCCAGTCCGCCGTAGCCGGTGCAGACCGACCCGACGACCGGGCCCGGAACGTCGGTGTCCCGCGACCGCTGGCTGGTGGCCGCCCGCACCGCCCCCGCCGCCGCCCGGGTGACGGCGACGAGGGCGGGGGCGGAGTCGCGCCCCGACCGGGCTCGTGTGCGGCGTGGCCGGGTGGTCATGCCGCCCAGCTCTCCGACACGCCCGACTCGCCCCTTGGGTTCGCGGCGTGTCGCGCTCGGCCGGTGAGGAACCGTCGGGATTCCGGACGGTCCGTCGAGATTCCCGAACCCGCCGAGCGTGACAGCGGCGTGCGGAAAATCTGCACGTCTTCGTGCGAAATGAGGTGCAGGGGCAGTCCGGCTTCGCGTTGTTTGCGGATGAAGTCGCGCTGGAAGAAGCTGCCGCGCGCGACGAGGTCGGTCTCGGCCACGCGCGCCAGCAGCGCGACGCACCGTTCGACCGGGATCAGGCCGGCGTGCAGACCACACGCGAGGATCTGGGAGGGCAGGTCGATCAGCTCGGCGTGTTCGCGCCAGGGCCGGATGGTGATGGCGATGTGCCCGCCCGGCCGCAGGAACGGCACCAGCCCGGCGAGGATGCGGGTGAACCCGGCAAGCAGCCGGTGGTGCCCGATGTTGGCGAGGTTCCCGCGGTCGAGGGTGTTGCCGTAGAGGTGGTGATACTTCTGAATGCCGACGGTGCGCGACACGGAGACCTGGCCGTGCGTGGAGGGCCCGTACGGCGGCGAGGTGACCACCAGCGCCGCCTGCCCGAGGTACTCCGGCGGCAGCAGTGACGCGATCTGGCGGGCGTCACCATGGAACACCCGGCCCTCGTACTCCACCCCGGTGTCGTGGGCGAGCGCGAGGTTGGCGCGGGCGACGTCGACCCAGTGCGGCTCGTATTCGATGCCGGCCGCGCGGCGCCCGGCGCGCACAGCTTCTACGAGGGTGGTGCCGATGCCGCACATCGGGTCGAGCACCAGATCGCCCGGCTCGGTGTAGTGGGCGATCGCGTGCGCGGCCACGGCCGGGAGCATCTTCGCCGGATGCGCGGTCGACTCGGGCGTGTAGCGGTCTTTGCGCTGCGCGGCGGGGGAGGTCTGCGCGGTCGTCCACACCGACACCTCCGGCTCCTGCGCCGAGTCGCCGACAGTGTGTTTGGGCGGGATGCCCGTCGTGTTGTCGAGGTTGTCGATGACCGTGCGGGGGATGCGTTGGGTCGGTTCATCGGCCACGAGCATGCCTTCCTGGTGGTCTGCGGTGTGCGGGGTCTGGTCGCTGGTCATCGGATGACTCCCGTCTCGGACGCCCGCACGGCCGGATCCAGGCGAGGTGGCTTGTGGTCATGCGGCTGCGCGAAAACAAGGACGTCGGAATGAATGCGCTGATGCGGCGTGGGCAGGCCGCGCACCTGCGCGCGATGCGCGGTACGTGCCTCGTCGTCGGCCGACGCGCCACCTGGCTCGGTGTCGGAGGCGACGGCGAACCGGCCCTCGCGCACCGGAGAGTGCAGGGCGACGATGTGCTGCAGGTAGAGCAGGTCGGCGTTCTGCGCGGCGGCCACCACCGCGCCAGTTGGATCACTCAACTCGCCCGCTGACCAGTCACAGTGGGTGATCACTACGAGGATTCCGCCGACCCGCAACAGCCGGGCCGCGACCAACGCCACCAGATCGCTGGTGTGGTCGCCACCGTCCTGCGGGCGCAAGCTCGTGACGATCAGATCGGTGTCCGCCGACGCGGCCTCGGCACCGTCGAGCACCCCGCCGTCGACGTCCGAACGCGCTGGCACGGAGCCAGTCACGGCTGAGCCGTCGGGGCCTTGGACAAGGTCAGCCCAGAACGGCCGCGACCCCGGCCCTGCCGCCGTCTGGTCCACCGGGACGCACACCACGCGAGCGCTTCGCTGCAGGCCCTCGACGGCGGCACGCGCGGCAGCCACCTGACTGTCCGGCTCGGCCGCGGCGACGTGGGTGGGAACTCCGTCGGAGAAGACCGGCGCGAGCCTCGGACGCTGACTGGGGGCGGGTGGAACAGTCGGCCAGGGCAGCAGCGCGACCCGTTCGCCGGGTTTGCTGAACGCGTCGACGATCTTCTCGACGATCGGTACCGGCCACCTCGCCTCGAGGTCGATCGGGGCCGGGCCGGCCGTCCACACGGTCGCCGGGGTCGGTGTCGTGGCCTGCCCGCGTGAGCGCGATCGGGCGCGCGGCGAGCCGGGTTTGGCGGGGCTGACCCGGGTGGTGGTCGACGCAGTCGGATAGGGGCGGCGCTCGGCCCCCCGGCGGGCACCTGGGTCGATGCTTGCCAGGCGGGTTGCGTCGCCGCGTCGCTTCGGGCCGTGCGGTGCGGACCGGCGCGCCGGGCGGTCGGACTGGTGCATGGGTTCCTCGCAGAGTCTGGAGATGCGCGGCGCCTCGACGTGGCGCCTGGTGACACTCCTGGACTCCGAAAAACGGCCCCTTTTTCAACAGTCCGTACCCAAATTTTTTGAGAAATCGTGCGCCCAGCACATTCAGGCGGCGCAGAAAGAGGCTCGCGTGCACCCGCGCGAGAAACCTGAAGAACACCCGCCGTGACAGAAAGTCGGCGGAGCAAATCCGTGACGGGGGCTTCCTCTGCCTCCGGCGTACGCCCGTGTCATGCGGTCCGGACTTCCAGACCGCCACCGGATCGCCACCAAAACGGAACCAAAACACTATTGCGGCAGCTCAAGGGCTATTTCTGCCTTTCACGAAACGATCTTGAAAATGGCCCGGAGTTGCTCTTCGTGACCCGCTAGATGATCTTGGTGGCGGCTCGGGGTGGCCGTTCAAGATCATCGGTGGCGGTGTGGTGGCACTCCGGTGGCGGTGTGGTGGCGTTTCGGTGGACTTCATTTGGCTTCCTTGTCTGGTCGTTGTTTATCCGGCCTTTCAAAGGAGCCGACTATGCCGGTGAATCGTGTATTCCGTAGCGCGCCTTTCGAGCGCGACTCCCTGCCTCTGGACTGCGCGCGCAGGGCGTTCAGGTGGCTGGTCACCGGACCTGAACCGCTCTGGATCGACGGCCGTTTCTTCCCCGGTCTTCCTCGGCGGCGGGTACGGCTCGATGAGCTGAGCACCCTGCTGCGCGACCCGCAGCTGGCGATGTCGACCGTGGACTCGGCCTGGGTGCACCTGGTCACCCGGTCCCGCGACGAGGGCGGCGCCTGGACGGTGGCCTGCGTCGGGCTGGCGCTGCACGCACTGATCCCGATGGCCGCCACAATGTCCGCCCGCTACGCCGACGACCCCAGCGACATCCACGCCGCCGTGCTGACCGGCTTCCTTACCGAGCTGGCCCACATGGACCTGGGCCGCCCGTGGGTGATGTGGCGGCTGCGCTGCGCCGCGTTGCGCGCCGGACACGTCTTCATCCGAGACGCGCTCGACCGCCCGCCGCCCATGGACGAGGACTTCCACTCCAGCGAGCCGACCCTGCCGTGGGGACACGAGGACATCGTCCTCGCCCGCGCCGTGGCCGAGGGCGTGATCACCGGCGAGCAGGCCGAGCTGATCGGCTCCACCCGCCTCGAGCCGGAGTACACGCTCACCCAAGCCGCCACCGACCGCGGCGTGAGCTACAAGGCCATCGAACAAGTCCGCCGCCGCGCCGAACGCAAGCTGGGCGCCTGGCTCATCGAGCAGATCCGGCACGACGACCTCGACCGCGCCGTGGAGCTCCGCGCGGTCCACACGGCGACCATCATCGCCGCCGCCCGTGACGCCGCGCGCCCCTCGACACAACCACCCGAGCAACCACACACGGTGACGACGCTCGGTGGAAAGCCGTCGAAAAAAGTTCGGGGTCGCGTGTTGAAAAAGACCCCGAAATCCGGAGTCCAGTGCTGCGGGAGGAAACCAGCCACTCCCGCGCCCACCGCCTCGCCCGATCGGCCGGACACGCCCTCGGACACGACAACGGAGGACCCGCGATGCGCCTGACCAACTCGCCCGTGCGGCACCGACGCCACCACCACCGCGACAGTCGCCCGCCTCACCGCGGCCCAGTCCGTGTGCCCTGCGGCAGGGCACGCCGAGCACGCCGACCCGAGGTCCGCAGGTCCCGCCCGTGTTCCGGCGTGTCGGCGACACCTCTGATGTTTTCCGGATCAGCACGGTCGCGCCGCGCCGTGCGTCGAAGGCTCGCGGCGATCACCCAACTGGCCGCACTGGGGCTGGTGCTGTCCGCGTCGGCCGCCCGCGCGGACACCGTGCAGGTGCTCTCGCTGGCCGGTTCAGTCGATGAGGTTCTCGACAACATCCGCAAATACGTGATGGGCATCCTCGCCGGACTGGCGACCGTGTTCCTGACCATCGGCGGCGTCCGCTACGTGTTCGGCGGCGGCGACCCCGGCGAGATCGAGAAAGCGAAGACCAGCTTCAAGGCCGCGGGCATCGGCTACGCCCTCGCGGCGCTCGCGCCGCTGGTCGTCACCGTCCTCAAAGGCATCGTGGGGGCGTAGGCGATGACCACGTCCACGAACCGCCGAGCCCCTGCCAGCTCCAGTGGCAGGGAACGGACGATGCTCGCTCCACCGACCGTCCGCCGCCGGCGTACTCGGCTGACACGCGGCAGGTCGTTCGCGGCGCTCGCGGTGAGCCTGATCGTCCTGATCGGCGGCATTGTCGTCAATGCGGCGGCCGCACCCGGTGCGGGACCTGTGTCCGCGCAGCCACCGTTGCCGCTGCCGACCGGCGCCTCGTGCGAGCCGAACTCACCGCTGCCGATCTGCCAGCAGCCCGCACCGACCACGACGCCTGTGCCGACGGGGATTCCGCTACCGCTGCCGACCGGACTACCGAGTCCGGTGTCGTGTTTTCCCGGCTCGCTGCAGCCCGAGTGTCAGCAACCATCACCCCCGCCGTGCACCGGCGTGGGCTGCCTTCCCCAGCCCACTCCGACCACAACACCGCCGCCTGGCGGCAACCCGATCGATCCGGGAATGGAACAGGCCGAGTGCGGGCTGCTGCACATCGGCGGCTGCATCACCAACGCCATCAACGGCTTCTTCTCCGGCATCGTCACCGCCGCGCTCAACCCGTTGCTGGACCTGCTGTCGAACTCGCTGCTGACCACACCGACCTTGGACGAGCTGCCGGGGATCGGGGCGCTGTGGGACAACTCGTGGCAGATCCTGCTCATCTCCTACGCGCTGCTGATCCTGATCGCCGGGGCGATCCTGATGGCCCACGAGACCCTGCAGACCCGCACCTCGGCCAAGGAGATCGCGCCCCGACTCGTCGTCGGATTCCTGACCGGCGCGCTGTCGCTGTGGGTCGCGGCCAAGGGAATCGAGATCGCCAACGCGATGGCGAAAGCGGTCATGGGCGACGGGCTCGACCCGAACACCGCCGGCCGGACGCTGCGCAACCTCGTCCTCGGGTCGCAGAACGGCGGCACCTTCCTGGTCATCCTCGGGCTGGTCCTCGCCGCGCTGATCGTCGTCCTGCTCGTCACCTACATCGTGCGCGTCGCGCTCACGATCATCTTGATCGCCGGGGCACCACTGTTTCTGATGTTCCACGCGCTGCCGCAAACCGAAGGCATCGGGTTCTGGTGGTGGAAGGGCTATGGCGGCTGCCTGGTCATCCAGATCGGCCAGTCCATGACCTTGGTGGTCGGGCTGAAGGTGTTCCTCGCACCCGGCGGATTCACCCTCTTCGGCCCCAGCAACAACGGCCTGGTCAATGTGCTGGTCGCGCTGGCGCTGATGTACATCCTGTTCAAGATCCCGTTCTGGGTCCTCGGGTCCATCCGGGGCGGCGGGGGCCGGTCACTGGCCGGGTCGCTGGTGCGCGGGTTCCTCGCCTACAAAGCCTTCGGCCTGCTCGGCGGCAGGGGCGGCGGTGGACGCCAAGGCGTGTCATCTCGACGCCGAGGCGGAGGCGGAGGTGACGGGGGAGCGGCCGATCCGTACGCGAATACCCGCGTCACGCCTAGCGGCCAGTACGTGCTGCCACTCAAAGGCGTGCGCCGCGTGCGCCCGCCGAGTAAGCCCCGACAGGGGCCCGCGCCGAAGCTCGGCGGCACCCAGGGACGTCAGCTGGCGTTGCCGCTGGGTGATGACTGGCCGGAGAACAAACCGGTCCTCGGGCGCGATGGCCAATACCGGCTCCCGCTCGACGCGCCCCGAGTTCCCCGGCCCGCGCCGCCGGAGCCTCCTGCCTCACGACACTCCGGCGGGAGTCGTCGCGGCGGTGGTCAGATGCGTTTCCAGTTCGATCCATACGCCGGTAACCGGGCGACGAACACGGGGCAGTACCCGCTGCCCTTGGCGGGCTTGCGTCGCGTGCCACACCCGGCGAGCCCGCCCTCAGTCACACCGGCGCCGGCATCGCGACGGACTGTGCAACCCGAACTTCCTTTCGATCCCTACAAAGGCAACCGGGCAACAAGCTCTGGGCAGTACCCGCTGCCGCTGCCGGGTGTGCGCCGCACATCGCGCCCGAGCCCACCACCACAACCACCCGCGGCGGCACCGCGGGTGCGGGGCGTGCAACCCGAGCTTCCGTTCGACCCCTTCAAGGGCAACAGGGCAGACCGCGCCGGGCAGTACCCGCTGCCGCTCGAGGGCGTGCACCGAGTTCCACGCCCGACACCGCCGCCAGCCGCGCCACGAGCCGAGCCCACGGCACCGGCGGGCCGCCAGCTTCGACTGCCGGTGGACCTGCCGAAGAAAACACCCCGCACACCACCAAAGTCCGGAGGCACGAAGTCATGACCACGCCCATCCGCATACCCGCAGACGTCGACATGCGAGACCGCGTCCTCGGACCATTGACACTGCGCCAACTAGTGATCCTCTCGGTGACCGGCCTCGCCCTTTACTGCGGCTGGGCCACGACTCACGCATTCGTGTCGCTGCCGGTCTTCCTGGCGCTGGCCGTGCCGATCGCCGCCGGCGCGGCGATCCTCGCCCTCGGCCACCGCGACGGAGTGTCGCTGGACCGGCTCGTAGTCGCCGCGATCCGGCAGCGCATGGGACCGCGTCACCGGGTCGCCGCTCCCGAAGGCGTCCGGCCTGCGCCGCGGTGGCTGACCGACCACGCCGCGAGCACGAGCCGCGCACACGGCAGGGGTAAGGACGTGGTGTCGCCGGCAGCGTTGCGGTTGCCAGCCGAGGCGGTCACCGACACCGGAGTGGTCGACCTCGGACCGGACGGGCTGGCGGTCGTCGCGGTGGCCTCCACAGTCAACTTCGCGCTGCGCACCCCGTCGGAACAGGAGGCGCTGGTGGCGTCCTTCGGCCGCTACCTGCACAGCCTGACCGCGCCGGTGCAGGTTCTGGTGCGGACCGAACGGCTTGACCTGTCCAGCCAGATCAGTGAGCTGCGGGCACGCGCGGGCGGACTGCCGCACCCCGCGCTGGAGGCCGCCGCCGTCGAGCACGCCGACTACGTCGCGCAGCTCGGCGAGCAGACCGACCTGCTGCGCCGGCAGGTGCTGCTGATCCTGCGCGAACCGATGGGGTCCGCCGCTCCGGCCGACGGACTCGGCGGCCCCAGCCCGCGGGCGGTGCTGTCGTCGCTGACCCGCCGCACCTACCGAGAAACCGCGCAGGCGAGCGCGGGGGCGCGGCGGGCGGCGGAATCGCGGCTGGTGCGCCGCCTGGCCGAAGCGATCGAACTTCTCGCGCCCACGGGAATCGTCGTCACCGCGCTCGACGCCGGGCAGGCCACGGCCGTGCTCGCCTCGGCGTGCAACCCCGACACCCTCCTACCGCCCTCGGCCGACTTGGCCGGCGCCGACGAGGTCATCACCACCGCAGGCGGTACCGATCTCGACGATGGCGCCGCCTGGCACATCAGCGAGCACGGCCGCGACGACGGCGAGTTCGACGACGACTGGGACTACGACGACAGCGAAGACGAGGAAGACAACGACTTCCCGGAAAGGGGGCGGTTGCTATGACCACCCGAGGACAACGAACCCGCCGCGGTCTGCGGCTCGCCGCGAACAACAGGGCAGCCGCGTTCACCCCGGATGCCCTGTCCGTCGGCGCGCGGCACCTGGAAGTCGGCAACGAGTGGGTCGCCACCTTCGCCATCACCGGATTCCCGCGTGAAGTCCACCCCGGCTGGCTCTCCCCGCTGCTGACCTACCCCGGCCGGTTGGATGTCGCGGTGCATGTCGAGCCGATCGACCCGGCCACCGCCGCCGACCGGCTGAAGAAACAGCTCGCGAAACTCGAGAGCGGCCGCCGGCACACCGCCGAGCACGGGCGCCTGCACGACCCACAGGTCGAAGCTGCCACCGAGGACGCTTATGACCTCTCGGCCCGCGTCGCCCGCGGCGAAGGCAAGCTGTTCCGCGTCGGGCTGTATCTCACTATCCACGCCCAGACCGAGCGCGCGCTCGACGATGAGATGGCCGCGCTGCGGTCGCTCGCGGCGAGCTTGCTGCTCGATGCCAAGCATTGCACGTACCGGTCGCTGCAGGGCTGGGTGTCGACGCTGCCGATGGGCCTGGACCTGATCGGGATGCGCCGCACCTTCGACACCAGCGCGCTGGCGGCGGCGTTCCCATTCACCTCACCCGACTTGCCCGCCGCGGATCCGACCAGCGTCGCGGCGCCGTCCGGGGTGCTCTACGGCTACAACGTCGGCAGCCAGGGATTGGTGCACTGGGACCGGTTCGGTGAGGGGATGCACAACCACAACTCCGTGATCCTCGGCCGGTCCGGCGCTGGCAAGTCGTATCTGGTGAAGCTGGAGCTTCTTCGGTCGTTGTATCGGGGGATCGAGATCGCGGTCGTCGACCCGGAGGACGAGTACGCCCGCCTCGCCGCCGCAGTCGGCGGCACCTACGTCCACCTCGGCGGCGCGGGCGTCCGGCTCAACCCCTTCGACTTGCCCATCCACACCCGCGCCGACGGACGCCGCACCGCACCAAAAGACGCCCTCGTCCGCCGGACGTTGTTCCTGCACACCGTCATCGCGGTCCTCGTCGGCGCCGAGTTGCAGGCAGCCGAACGGGCCGCACTCGACCGGGGCATCGCCGCCACCTACCAGTCGGTCGGCATCACCTCCGATGCTCGCACCTGGACCCGGCCAGCGCCCACGTTGCGGACCTTGCGCGATGAGCTCGCCGCTGCGGGCCAGGCCGGCGACCGCGCGGCGGCCGAGCTTGCCGCACGGCTGCACCCGTACGTGGAGGGCGCTTTCAAGCAGCTGTTCGACGGGCCGACCACCACCAATCCCGAAGGCCACCTGGTGGTGTTCAGCTTGCGGGACCTGCCTGACGAGCTCAAATCCATCGGCACCTTGCTCACCCTCGACGCCGTCTGGCGGCGCGTGTCCAATCCCGCGATTCGCCGCCCACGGCTCGTGGTCGTCGACGAGGCGTGGCTGCTGATGAAAGAACCCTCCGGCGCGGAATTCCTTTTCCGCATGGCCAAAGCCTCCCGCAAACACTGGGCAGGGTTGACCGTCGCGACGCAGGACACCGCCGACGTCCTGGGCAACGATCTCGGCAAAGCCGTTGTCGCCAACGCCGCCACCCAGATCCTGCTGCGGCAAGCGTCCCAAGCGATCGACGAGATCACCCAGACCTTCGACCTGTCGGCAGGGGAACGGCAATTCCTGCTGTCAGCGGACCGAGGCCAGGGACTCTTGTCGGCGGGAACTCAGAGGGTGGCCTTCCAGAGCATTGCCTCACCCACCGAGCACTACCTCGTCACCAGCAACCCGGCCGAGCTCGCCGGATACGCCGCGGAGATCGATCCCGGTGAGCCGGACGCCGAGACGCCTTTCGTCGACTTGGGTTTCGCCGACGCGCCGACGTTCGCGGCCGAGGGCGACGAGTTCGGTTCGGTCGACGCCGATGAGGACATCGAACTCGACGCTGGCTGACTGGTCGCCTCGTTTCTGCTTGATCGTTTCCTACCTTCCCTGGGAGGGCCCGCCATGCCTGTCTGGATACCTGCTGCGCTCCACTATCCCGAGTTGTTCATTTCCTCGGCCGTGCACGGAATCGGCCGGACTGACTTGAGCACCGGGTGGCTCGGGGACTATCTGCGTGACCCCGGTGGCGCTCTGCTGCGGATGCTCGGTCATCTGCGGGAGTGGGCGCTCACGTGGGGGCCGATCGTCGCGCCAGTGCTCGTACTCGCCACGACGGCGTTCGTGGTCGGCCGGCGCCGGTGGGCGCGGCGTTGCCACGCGAGGCTGGTCGCCGATGCCCGCCAGGTCACCGTGCTCGCCCCGCCCACCGTCGACCCCGCGGGCGGGCAGGCGTTGTGGTCCAACCTCGTCGGGCTGCTGCGTCCAGCCTGGCGCCGCTGGTTCACCGGGCAGCCGCACGTGGCGTGCGAATACGTGTTCTCCGAGGCCGGGGTCGGCATCCGCCTATGGGTGCCCGGGGTGATCCCGCCTGGCCTGGTCGAACGAGCCGTCGAGGCGGCCTGGCCCGGCTCACACACCCGCGTCGGCACCGCCGAGCCACCCTTGCCAGCGCCCGATGCCGGGCAACGGCGGCTGGTCGTCGGTGGCGAGCTGCGCCTGGCCCGCTCGGAGGCGCTGCCGATCCGCACCGACTTCGACGCCGACCCGCTCCGCGCCCTAATCGGCGCACCGGCGGGGTTGGGCCGTGACGAGTACGCCTGCGTGCAGATTCTCGCCCGCCCGGTCACCGGCCGCCGCGTCGCGAAAGCCCGCCGCTCCGCGCGCCGAGTTCACACCGGTGGCTCCACCCGCATCGTCGGCCGGCTGCTCGACCTGGTCACACCCGGCGTAAAGACGAAGTCCGCCCGGAATACGACGAAGTCCGGTGCGCTGCACACCGATCCGCAAACCTCGCTCGAGTACTCCGCGCAGAACCGTGCCATCGTCGCCAAGCAACGCGGCTCGCAATACGAGACCGTCATCCGCTACGCCGTCGCCACCCTGCTGCCCGCCGACGCGGCCGAGAGCGAGGTCCGTGCGGCGCGGGAGATCGCCCGAGGGCGGGCGCACGCGCTGGCCTCGAGCTTCGCGTCCTACACCGAGCACAACCGCTACAATCGCCGCCGCGTCCGCCGCCCCGGCCCAATGCTGGCCTACCGGCGCCTCGGCACAGGCGATCTGCTGTCGGTGGGCGAACTCGCCGTGCTGGCGCACCTGCCGACCGATGAGGCGATCCCCGGCGTCCAGCGCGCCGGAGCCCGCGCGATCGCCCCACCACCCGGCATCGCCACACCGGGACCGCAGGCCAAGCCGATCGGCGTCACCGACACCGGACACGAACGCCCCGTAGCGCTACGTGTCCCGGACGCGCGGCACCACCTGCACGTCATCGGCGCGACCGGCTCCGGCAAATCCACGCTGCTGGGCAACATGATCCTGGCCGACGCCGAAGCCGGGCGCGGCATCGTGCTCATCGACCCCAAAGGCGACCTTGTCACCGACGTGCTCTCCCGGCTGCCGAAATCGGCCGGCGATCGCGTGGTGCTCTTCGACGCCGACTCCAAGGCCCTGCCCCCTTGTCTGAACCCGTTGGACGGCGGGGAAACCGACTTGACCGTCGACAACCTCGTCTCGGTGTTCCGGCGGGTGTACTCCGCGTTCTGGGGGCCACGTACCGACGACGTCATGCGGGCCGCGTGCCTCACCCTGCGCACTCAGGAAGGCGTCGCCACCCTCGCCGACCTGCCGAAGCTGCTGGCCGACCCCGCCTTCCGCTCCCGCGTCACCTCCGGGGTCACCGACCCGGTGCTGCGCGGGTTCTGGTCTTCCTACGAAGAGCTCACCGACTCTGGTCGTAACCAGGTGATCGGCCCGCTGATGAACAAGCTGCGCGCGTTCCTGCTGCGGCCGTTCGTCCGCGACGCCATCGCGAGCGGACACTCCACAGTGGACATGGCGAGCGTGCTCGACGGCGGCATCTGCCTGGTGCGCATCCCCAAAGGCAGCCTGGGGGAGGAAACCACCCGGCTGGTCGGGTCCCTGGTCGTCGCCCGCACGTGGCAGGCCACCACCGCCCGCGCCCGCATTCCACAACGGCAGCGCCTGGACGCGTCGCTGGTGATCGACGAGTGCCATAACTTCCTCAACCTGCCTTATCCGATCGAGGACATGCTGGCTGAGGCCCGAGGTTTCAGGGTCGCGATGACTCTGGCGCACCAGCACCTCGGGCAGCTTCCCCGTGAGTTGCGGGAAGGCATGTCCACCAACGCCCGCAGCAAGATCTTCTTCAACGCTTCTCCAGAGGACGCGCGCGAGCTCTCGCGGCACACCGCGCCGCGGCTGTCCGAGCACGACCTGGCCCACCTGGGCGTCTACCACGCCGCCGCACGCCTGGTCCTCAACGGGGAAGAGGCACAGCCCTTCACCCTGCTCACCCAACCGCTTCCACGCGCGATCCCCGGCCGCGCTAGGGACATCCGCACCACAGCCCGCCACACCCAGCGCACCCGCGCCACCGCGCCTCCGTCCGGCCCGCATTCTCGGCCTCCGCAGCGGCCAGCGGCGACCTCGGGACAGCCGCGGCTCGCTACCCGCGACCGTCGAAGCCAGCCGCACGTCAGGCCACGCAGCGCCGACCCGCGCCGCAACACCTGATCGCGCTGCCGGGTACGGACGTCATCGCCATTCACCGATTGGGGAACGAGCGGTATTCGAACGGTGCACTATTCGACGAGCCGGACGAACAGCAACCTCCGCTACACGCTCAGGACCCCCGGGTGTCGGCCACGGCGGAGGGTACTCGCCAGTGGCTACAGGCCCGCGTACTCGCTGCCGTCCTGATTGACCAGACGCAACCCGGCGATTCCATGCCGTGTACACCAGCTCAATTCGAGATCAATAGGAGTGACGTCAAATGGAGTCTCCAGTACGTCGAACGCGAGGCCGTACTGCGGTCCCCGGTACGTGGTTACTGTATTCTCGCTTCCACATTCCGAGCACGGCAGCCCCTGCTCAACGGTGCGACCGAGAAAGTTTCCACGGCCACCCTATTCGCAGCTCAGTGCGAATGTCGCCAGATCGGGATACTGGCTAGGGATCACAAATTCTGCAGCCATGAACCAACGTTGCCAAAACAGCCGGTTGATGACAGCGCCACCATGGAGTCGAACCGTGACTCGTGCAACCCACTGGACCTCGGCGCTGCCAATGCATGACGTTAGACAGGCATCGATATGACCGGTAGCAAGGCCGCAGGTCCACAGGGAACTCATCCGTCTCAACGTCAACTCAGTTGTCGTGCCAGACCGGCGACAAAGCGTCGCATCCAATTTTCTATCCGATGCAAATTCCACTCATTTTACTTTCCGGAGGTACCCCGTGATCACCAACCCGACAAGGCAACGCGTACTTCGAGGCCACAAGGCTGCCCGGCCGACGCCGCGTGTGGCGAACACCGCCGATCATCAGGCGGTGCTGGCATGGCGGCTGACCCCACGCGACCGGTGGATCATCCGGATGCTGCACGAACACCGCGTGCTCACCTCGCACCAGATCACCGCGCTCGCGTTCCCGTCGTTCCGCTCGGGCCGGATGCGGCTGCGGGAGCTGTTCCAGTGGGGTGTGGTGGACCGGTTCCAGCCGTTCATCACCCTCGGTACCGCGCCGATGCACTACGTCCTCGCGCCCGCCGGCGCTGCGGTCCTGGCCGGCGAGGACGGCCTGGACGTCAAAGAACTCGGCTACCGCCACGACCGAGCCTTCGGCATCGCCCACTCGCTGCGCCTCGCGCACACCGTCGGCGTCGCCGAATGGTTCACCGCCCTGGTCGACCGAGCCCGCCACGCCGACGCCGCCGAGCGCGCGGCGCTGGGCGCCTGGTGGTCGGAGACCCGCTGCGCGAGGCACTTCGGAGACCTGATCAAGCCCGACGCCTACGGCCGCTGGGCCAGCGGCGGCCAGGAGATCGAGTTCTTCCTCGAGTACGACTTCGGCACCGAGGTGCTGGCCAAGCTCACCGGGAAACTCACCGGCTACGCCGCGCTCGCCGCCGCCACCGGGATCACCACACCGCTGCTGGTGTGGCTGCCGACCTCGCGCCGCGAGGCCACCGCCCGCCGGCTCCTGCACCGCGCCTGGCGCGACCTCGACGACCCGACCTCGGTACCCGTCGCCACGGCCGCGGCCGACCAGCTCAACCCCGAGGCCACGCACCCGAGCCCCGCGGACTCTGTCTGGCTGCCCCTGGACGCGTCCGGCGGAGCTCCGGCACGGCGCGCGCTGCATGACCTGCTGGGAGCCTGGCCGCACGTCTCACCACCGACCACCGAGACCGTGGGTAACGCGGGGCTGGGCTCGCCGCTGCTCATCGCCCCGCCGCCGGCCCCGATGCCCCCGGCCACGGTGCGAGGTCCGAGCCTCCCAGTGCGGGAGCGGCGATGAACGCGAAGGTCGGTGCCGCCGCGCTCGCAGTGATCCTGCTGGTCCCGCTGCTGATCGCCGCCGGAACCTCCGGAGCGATCTCAGCCGTGCTCGGCGGTGGGCAGCCCTCAGCCGCGGCCATGGCCGACATTCCGGCGGACTACCTTGCCCTCTACCAGGAGGCGGCTGGGGCCTGCCCCGGGCTGGACTGGTCGATCCTCGCCGCGATCGGCAAGGTCGAGACCGACCACGGGCGACTACGCGCTCCCGGTGTCACCAGCGGGGAGAATTTCGCCGGGGCGGGCGGGCCGATGCAGTTTCTCGCGGGAAGCTTCGCCGGAGTGCTTGCCCGCCATCAGATCCCGCCCGGCGGTGTCAACCCGCCGTCGCGGTACAACCCGCACGACGCCATCAACGCCGCCGCGTTCTACCTGTGCGACAACGGAGTCAACCGAGGCGACCTGCGCGCGGCGATCTTCGCCTACAACCACGCCGACTGGTACGTCAAGAAAGTCCTCGATCAAGCCAGCAGATACGCCGATGCCGCGACAATCGGCACCGGAGACTGCAACGCCGTCGCGGCCACCAACGCGGCCGCGACGGCCGCGATCAACTACGCCTGCGGGCAGCGAGGACTTCCCTACGTCTGGGGAGGCAATGGACCCGACGGCGGGCACGCAGGCTTTGACTGTTCGGGCCTGACCAAGGCCGCCTACGCCGCCGCCGGGGTAAGCCTGCCGCGTACCGCGCAGACCCAATTTAACGCCGGACCCCACGTTCCGGCTGGACAGCCGTTGCTGCCGGGCGACCTCGTATTCTACGGCACCCCTGCGCGCATCCACCACGTAGGCCTCTACATCGGTGGAGGATCCATGGTGGACGCACCGGACTTCGGCCAAGTCGTGAAAATCGAGCCCTACCGGTACAAGGGTGACGACTATGCGGGCGCTACCCGTCCCTCCAATTAGGCGATGGTGTACGTACCGCGCGAGAATGACAGTTTCTGCGTGCAGATGGTAGTTGTCCGAGCTTTTGGTCAGGTGGCGCGGAAAGAGTAACTCGGCCCGCGCTACCGGACATGTCGGTTCGTCAGCCCGCCAGGCGAGCCGAGGCTCCTCACCGACTGATTCTGAACCCGCCAGATGGCGCCGCATCGCGAACGCGCACGCTCGACCACTCCCTCCCCGTTGACGGGGACGTGGTCTTGCATAGCTTTGTCGGTGCAGCTGGCTACGGTGTCCTCATGTCGGTGTCGTGGTCGGTGAACCCAGATGATGAACTGCGTATACCTGTACTGGTTCCAGCATGGCTGGTGCTGTCGGATGCCTCCGCGCAAGCGGTGAGGCTCTACTGCCTCTACAAGCTAACCGTTCCTAACTTCAGCCGGCCTCCTGTGCACTTCCCTCAGCACCCACGGGAGATCGCCGCGGCTCTTCAAATTGACCTCGAGCAGTGCGAAGCTGTACATCAGGAACTGATCGCCGTGGGGGCCGTTGAGGAAGGCCATCGCGTTGACGAGGCTGGCAACCCCAGGACGGTTCTTCTTATCAACGACTTGAGCCCGAGCCAGCGAGCTGAGGAGGCGAGGCGCCAGACGAGACTTGCCGAACTTCGAGCCGAGAAGGAGGCCAACGACCAAGCCAGAACGGTCGCCAAGGGAGTCGTGTACGTCATCGCGCAGGTAGGAACGAGCCGGGTGAAGATCGGTTACACGCGGAACATCGCCAGCAGACTGAAGACGCTGCAGACTAGTAACCCCTACAAATTGGAAGTGCTTTGGCAGACGTCTGGGGACATGCGTCTGGAGGAGGCACTGCACAGACGATTCGCGAAACACCGCTCTCAGGGTGAGTGGTTCGAATTCGGTCGCTTGAACCCAGTGAAGGCGGTTGAGGCGGCCGTCAACGAGATCCAAGCGGCCCAGTGAGGCCATTTCCGTACGCGAATGACCACAAACTGATCACTTGGAGAGACGCTTGTAGTAGGTTGAAAGTGCAGCACGAAACGACTGCCCGCAGACCCATCACACGCAGTGCCGCTGAGCGGTCGCGCCTGCCCAGGACGCAACCCGATCAAAGTAGAGCGGACGCCAGGCAGCTGTCGAGCGATCCGCATCGGGCGGAAACACCTGGCCAAGCATTCAGACTTGGTCATGTTGGCGCGGAATGTACAGATGGACGGATGTCTCGGTCTTTGATCAGAAGGCTCTATCCGGCGGGTGGTGCCAGATGGCGATCGATGAAGTCCTCGATCCGTTCAGGCCCTGTATAACGGCGAGATGGGCATTTGGCGTTCTCATACTCGTTGAGGTCGCTGTGGCACTTCTGACTTTGAGGGTCATGGAAGGCCAGATCATGTCCGCAGCCGCTGGCGGCCTGCGCTGGTTCGCGTGGGGCAGTGAGAATGCGGGTGGCGCGCCCTGCGGTCCAGCCTGCGGCCAGTAGGCATCCGCCGACGACAAGGCTAATGGGGGCAAATACTGAGTTCCCGTTCCTTCCGAGGCTTGGAGCTACTTGTGCGCCAGTTGACCTTGGTGTTGAGAGAGGGGTTCAACGTCGCCGATGCCGGTACCCACCAGCGCGGAGAACGGTACGCCATCGGCGTCCATGAGCAGAATGCGTTGTGTGAACAATGGCGGAGTGGTGGCGTCGAGGGCGACGATATTGTGGTAGCTGGCGAGTTCGAAGAGTGTGTGAGTCACCTCGCGGATGGTGGTGCGATCGGGGTCGGCCTCGACGGAGAGGCCCTCGACGCGGATTTCCAATATCCGGTCCTGGGGCAGCACCGCGATCACCACACGCACCTGCGTCGGGATGCCGCCGTCGGCACGTAGTTCGGCTATGTCCTCGACCAGCCGGACAGCGGCGGCCTCCATGGTGTAGCCGGGGCCGATTCCCGCATGCGCGCCGCACAGCCCTAGCTCGTCCAGCGCGGACACTGATGGTGTCATGTCATGGCTCCTTGCTCGTGGTCGTGGTCGTGGTCGTGGTCGTGGCGAGTTCATCGGCGGAGCACGTTCACGCGTTCGCCGCCGATCAGCGGTTTGTCGTCCGGGCCTGCGAGGTGTGGGGCGATCCAGATGGGGCGGTGGTCGTCGCGGCTGGGGTAGTACTGGTTGCGCCAGTGGCCGCGCACGATCCAGCGGTGCCGGTAGTTACGCGTGCGGCCTGTGGAGTCATCGCCGCTGCGTTCGGACGGTTCGGTGCGGGCGCGGCGCAGGTCGATGTAGCGCACCGAAGGGTCCAGGTTCCGGTCGAGGCGCTCGATACGGCGGCGCGCGGGGCGCGGGGCGTTCATCCGCTCGGAGCGCGCGAGGGTCTGGCCCATGAGCAGCCAGGTCGCGAGAATGGTGCGCTGCAGGGCGATTCCTGCGTCCTCGTGCGGGGAAGGTGTGGAGCCGGACACCGGTCCGGGCCAGCCTTCCATTTCGGTGAACTCCATCGGGGTGAGTGAGCACCACTCGTAGCCATGAGGCGGCGTAAATGACGGTGGTATGGGAGCGCGTTCAAGGCTGTCCAGGAATTGACTGAGAACTCGGTCCACGATTTCGTCGGCGGCTTCCGAGACGTCGGCTGGCTTGTTTTCCGGTGTCGGGTCCGGCAGTTTTCGCGTGACGGCGTCTCTGGCGCGGGCGAGCATCTCGTGGTGCGGTGCTCGCGCTAGCGCGCGTCCGATGCGAAGAATGGTCTGGTTGGAGGCAGGGTAGGTCGCCCAGGTGTTCACCCAGAGGCCGCCACGTCCCGGGCCCCAGGAGACGATGGAGACGGGATCGTGACGCGGGGTGGCCGTCTCTTCGACGGGAGGGTGTTCATACGCCATGATTCCGACTGGTGCTGGCAGATCCTCGGGGTGCAACCGGTAGTCGGTCAGCGTGTCGGCTGCGTGGCGGGCGAGGTTGGTCATGTCGGCCGAGACGTAGAACAGTTCCGCTGCGGGTAGTTGTGCCGCGAGTGTGCGCGCGATGGTCGCTCCGACATCGTCGACACGGTCGAACGCCCGCGAGTCGGTCGCTCCCTCGGGGCTGGGACCGAGAAAGAAGCGGAACCAGTTGCCCGCACCGTCTTTTCCGGGATCACGTGTCCACTCGGTCATCGTCGCGCGGATCTCCGGTACTTCGCGCGCTGTCAGGCCGATCATGAGACGATTCCCTTGCCATGAAGGGGCCGCTGCTGGCTTGATGGACGCTTTCCTCGCCGTACGCGCAGTTCTGCCCGCAGCTCACCCAGTGTGCGCCCGTCGGACATGCGCGAGAAGATGTTCCAGCCGTTCTGGAAGCTGCGGCACAACGCGGCGGCGGCACCGCATGGGTTGGCGAACGTCCGGCCGTCGGCGAGGATGAGCGCGCCGTCGGCCCGGATGCGGGCGGTGTGGCGGACCCCGAGGATGCGGCGGTTCCAGACCAGTTCGTCGCCCGCTGTGACCAGCCCGGCTGCGAGAAGTTCGGCTATCGCGCTGCGTGCCCACCTGATCAGCGGCGGCGAGGTCGGGGGCGACGCGGTGTCGGGCCGCATCACGGCCTCGGTGGCGTCGCTGTGCAGGCCCATTACGGCGGCGGCTGTCGGCGCGACGACACTCGGCCAGCTCCTGCCGATGCCGTGCCACTGGCCGATCCGGTGCCAACGACCTTGGTAGGCCAGCAGCATCTCGACATCGGCGGCGCGATTCCTGGTCAGCGTGAACGATGGGGCGGTGGGAGCGTTCAGGCGTACGACGAGATCACCGTCGTACAGGCCGCTGTCGACAGGAGGCTCTTCGCGCACCCAGGTGCCCGCGAACAACGCCACCTCGCCCGCGTGGTCGGGGTCGACGTCGCTGATGATGTCGACCGCTGTCACGAGCATCGCCCACGCGCTATCGGGGCATCGCATCGGCGGCGGCCCGAACACTGGGGAAAGGATCATCGCGTCCGGCGGTAGCCCCTCCCATGCACGCAACGTCGCCTCGTTGTGCGGCTGTGCCGCCCCATCGATCCCTAGGGTGTGCCTGGGCGCGGCGTCCCGTGGTGGCGCGTGTACAGCGGCGTCGAGGGTCAGTTCGGGTGGTGTGTGGGTGTCGTGGTCGGTCGCCATTGTCTCTGCGCCCCTTCGGTTTCCACTGTCGCGGCTGCGCGGTCGACATGTATGGACGCTTCGTTGCCGCGTGGTTGTCAACCGATATGTGCGCCACGTGCCCGCAGTGGACCCTTATGGGGTAACGATTTCCACGTCAGGGCACCGTCTACACGAGACAGTCGTCTTGTTTGCCGAACCTGCTTGACTTCGTGGGCCGAAGGAAGCGTTCATAGTCATGTAGCCCGCACAACACCGGCAGCGCACCGGGGGCCACACCCGCTCCGGCCGGGGCATGACCACCCGCCACCCGAGCACGACCGCGAATCGAGGGATGTCATGTCCAGCAAGACCCGCACCCGCACAACTCGAACCACCGCCACCACGACCGGAACCGCCCGGGCACTACGGTCGGTTCCCGAACCGACCGCAGCGAAGACCCGCACAGAAGCCGAAGACAAGTTGTGGGAGGCGTTGCACGCCACGCCGAACAAGACCGCCGCCGACCTGTCGGGGACGGCGAAGATCGGGAAGTCGACCGCGCAGAAGATCCTCGGAAAATGGGCCGCAGACGGCAGCGTCACCCGCACAGCCGGAATCGTCGAAGGCGGTCGGCGCGCCGCCGACCTGTGGGCGATTGCGGAAGTTGATACGGGCAACGCCGATCCGGCCCCGAAAGCCAACCCGGCCGGGAGCGATGCCGACACGACCGTCACCCCGGCCGAACCCGAGGCTGAGGTCTGCGCCGCCACCGATGGGGCCGACCTTGCGGAAGCCGCGCCTCCCGTCAGCGAAGGGAGCGACCTTGCCGCCGCTTCGGTCACACCTGACGACGACGGCTCCGCCGCCACCAAGGAAGACCCCGCCGAGCACACGGGCACCACAGCCGATGATCAGCAGAACCCGGCCGACGCCGATGAGACACGCCCGACAGACGCCGAGCCTGCCGTCGCGGTGGGGAGCGTCCCTGCTGTCGCGAACGGCGCAGGCGATGCGACGACCGAGGGCGACACGACGACGCAAGATGGCACGGATAAGACGAGCGAGAGGAAGGAACGATTAGCACCCGGTGGGTTGCGCGGGATGGTCGAGGACTACCTGCGTGACCACCCCGGTGACCAGTTCGGTCCCACCGCGATCGCGAACGCGCTAGGCGGGAAGTCCTCAGGGGCGGTGAGCAACGCGCTGGACAAGCTGGTCGAAGGCGGCGTGGCGGTCAAGACACAGGACAAGCCGAGGCGTTTCGCGCTCACCCCGTCCGAGCAGCAGGCTCCTGCACCGGCGAAATAGTAGCCGACGACACGGCGAATGTGGTTGTGTTCCAGCAGAATCTGTTGGAACACAACCATATTCGCGTCCGCTCGCTATCCGGTTGGCAGGTCTCCGGGATACGGGGACGGGGAGTGTGCCTGCTGGGCGAGATGCGCCCACCACGACTCGAGGTTCAGGGCTGGCACGGAAACCTCAAGCGCGGCCAGTACCCGGAGCACGTACACCTCGATGAACGAGATCTGGTTGCGCACGATCGCGCTCATCGCCGCGATGTCACCCGCCGCGTCGTTCCACGCCTGATCGGCGGCCCGGTTGTCGCGATCGGCCGCGCACAACGCCGTCAAGACGGGCTCGAGGGCGACGGTGTGCCCCGCTTCAGCAGCCCAGGCGACGGCGGTCTTCGCGATCTCGGTCATCGCCCTGGTGTCGGCGACCGCCGCCCGGCCCGCACTGTCGGCCGGGGCGTTGAGCACCGTGATCCACCGATGTCCGAGGGGACTGTCGGCCAACAGGAGCGCGGTGTCGCTGTCGTCGATGACCGCGATCAGCACGGGCGCGGCGGTGCCCTCGACCAGCGCGGCGGCCCAGCCGGGTACGTCGGCGACCTCTCCCATGACGGCAGCCAGCTGCCAGAGGTCGTCGAGGCGGCCAACGAGCTCGACCTCGTGCGGTGCCAGCAGGTCGAGCAGCGAGACCCGGGAGCGGCCGAGGATGAGTGAACCGGTGAAACCCATGATGGGAACCCTTCGTTCGAGTAGCCAGCTCAGGGGGCAACGGGTGCCGTTCGTGGATGGTGATGCCCTCTGAGGACAGGACGGGAAGGTCGTGCGCGGGCTGGACCTTTCCAGCGACGCCGAGAAGACGAAGCCCGCCCTCGCCCGCGGGGTGCAAACCCCAAAGCCTCACCCCGCGGGGGCCGGCGGGCGGGCCCCGCCCAGAGTTTGTCGGCAAGCGTGAGCAAGGTCAGTTGGACTTCACCCACGTGCATCGTGCGGGATCCCAGGTCGCCTCGGTGTAGAGGCGATTGAGGTCGGGAAGCCCAGGGCCGATCATCCAGCCGCGTTGTTCGCAGTCGAGGAGGCCGGGCCACCATCCGGTCCAGACGTCTCGCCCGCAGTCGTGGTCGAGGTCGCACATCAGCCGCTGCAGCCCGGTGACGAGGCAGCGTGCGACGTCGCAGCCGCCGTCGTGTTCGTCGTAGTCGTGTGCTTCGCCGACGGCGACGGCGCAGTCAGGGCACGTCGCCTCGAAGTCCATGACGCGTATTTGTTTGCGCTGAGTACTTTCGTTGTGGTTGTTCATCTCGTTGTCTCGTTCTGCCGAGTTCATCATCGTGCTCGTCCGAGTAGTTCGGTCCACGCCCAGGCTTCCCTTCCTGCGTCGGTGTGCCCGACGCCTCGGTATGCGGGGCCTTCCTTCGCCACGGCGTACTCGATGGCGAGCGAGGCTCCGCCAGTCACCACCTCGGCGATGCGCAGGTGCATCGAGGCCCATTCCATACGCCGCCGGTATTCCACGTCAGACTCGCCAGACTCGTAGAGTTGCTGGGCGCGGGTGAACTCGTTCTCGGCGGCGGCACAGTGCTCGGCGGCGGACATCGGCTGTGCGCGCACAGCGGTTTCCGTGGATGTGGTCTCGGACATCGCTAGCTCCTCGCGTGCTCGTGGGTTTCTGGGTTTGTGGTGATCGTTTGTTCGGTCTACTGGGTGGCGTGGTGGTGGGCACGTAGCCACGCGTGCCCGGTCGCGATCCACACCCGACCGTGGTCGAACGTGAACACCCAGTCGGTGTCGCGGCTGTCGGGCCACAACCACGGCCAGCCATATCGCGGGTGGTAGCCGTGGCCGTGGTTCTCGTCGGCCCATACCTCGAGCAGATCGGCTGCGGCGTCGGCGTAGGTGAGCGGGTCGGCCGCGTCCAGCAGCAGCCGTCCACAGGAGACGGACCGCACGGTGGCGGGGTCGGCATCGCCCTGAAGGGAGCCGAGCCAGACAGCGCGCGATCCCCGCCCGTCGTAGAAGTCGGCGGTCGTGGCCACCGATCACCACCGGGGCGCGCGTGTGGCGTCGCGTAGTTGCCGGTCGATCTCGTGCGGGTCTTCTCCAGTGAGGATGGTGGTCAGCACGATCACGGCGGCACCGTCGGAGACCGGGTTCACGGGTCGCCCATCGAGAGTGAGGTGTTCGCCCTGGGCGGTGACGATGCGCCAGTCGCGTTGGCGGATGCGGTCGGCGCAGTAGTAGCTGCCAACAAGTACCCTGTCGCGGGTGACGGTGCCGTAGAGGACTCGTTGCGCGTCGGCGGGATCGGAGACGACTCCGGTCACCACGCAGCCGTTCTCGGTGAAGCGTCGGACCACGGTCTCGGGAACTTCGCAGGGGGGCATGGGCGATCTCCTTCGGGTTGCGGGGTTTCTGTGGTCGGTGTGGAAGATCGATGTGGCGTTCGCGGCTCTCAGCGCTCCGGTGGGGCAGCCGCTCGGCTGGCGGACCCAGCACGCGGGTCGCTGCGGTCAGCGGAGGGCGAGTGCGGCACGCAGCTCGGATAGCGGGCGGTTGTCGCGTGCTCGTCGCCAGAAATGCCAGCCGTTGACGGGGTAGCCCGCGAGGCTGGTGGCCAGCGAGGTGACGGTCGAGACAGTGGACTCGAGCGGCCCGTCGTCATGCAGCAAGCCACCTTCCCGGACCGTGGCGGTGTGCGTGCCCCACACGAGTTTTTCGCCTACTTTGACCAGTCCTGCCTTGATGAGGTCGGCGAGGGCGTCCGGTGTGCGGCGAGGGATCACCGCGGGGCAGTGCGGGCAGCGCGAGGCGCCGATCGATCCGGTGATCGTCAGCCATTGAGCGTCGTACTGGGCGGCGTCGGCGTTGCGGCGCATCTGCCGGGACAGTTCCCAGGCGATCTCGTGTGGCCATTGTGCGGTCATCGATTGCCTCCAGGCGCAGATCGTGCGCCATTCGCCCTGCTCGGCGCTGAAGTAGCCGACGTTGGCCCTCTTCGGGTCGTTGGGGTTTCGTTCGCTGTACGGAGGTTTCAGCCGTACGACGACGTCACCGTCGTATAAGTCGGCGGGAGGCTGTTCGGGCAGCCAGATCCCCGCCACGAGGTTGGCCGTGATGGCGTCGGGGGCCTGTGCCGCCACGATGACCAGTCCCCACGCCTCGTCGGGTGGGCGTAGCGGCACGGTGTGCGGCGGAGCCGGGACGAGCACAACGGCCCCGGGCGGGAGAGCGAGCTCGGTAGGTGTGGCGGTGGCGGGCGTGGTGGCGGCCATGATGGGTTCCTCCTGGCGTGTATGGGATGTGACGAGGTGGGGTTCAGCGGTGCGCCGTAGTCCAGGCGAGACCGCAGCCGGGCTGGTGGTGCGACTCGTCGCGAGCTTCGTCGGCGATCGTGGCGTCGTAGTCGGGGTCGAGGTATTCACCGAGGTCGCCGAGGGTGGCGATGCGGGTGACGGGGACTTCGTTCTCGCATTCAGGGCAGCGGTCGAGCAGCAGCCAGCCGCCGCCGGGGGTGGTGACGTCCGGGATGAAACGCCACACGTCCCCGGTCGCCGGGTCGGTGACGGTGATCAGGTCACCGGGTACCGGTCCGGTGCGGGTGCGGTACTGGCGTCGCGGGTCGTCGGTGACGAGCACACTGTCCACAGTGGTCTGTAAGGCGGCGGCGATGGCACGGGCCTTGCGGGCGCGGTGTGCCCAGCGGGCCCAGTGGGCGGGATCGTCGTGGCGGTGGTGGAACCCGTCGGGGTCGGCGGCCCGGTGGACGCGTGCGGCGTGGATGGCACGCTCGGCCAGTCCGGTGGTGAGTCCGGGTGCGGTGGTCGTCATCACGACCACCCCAAGGCGTCGGCGGCGAATGCGGGCAAGTACCCGATCTGCTCGCCCGCGCCGAGCCACACCACGGGCGACTCGGTGCGGGTGCACGTGACCCGGGCGAGGGTGTTCGCCAGCGGGTAGCCGGGTTGTGTGGCGAGCCGTACTGGGGTGGTCAGGTCGTACCGGTCGAGGGCGGCGATCAGGTCACCCACGGTCGCGACGGTGGTATTGGTCACCCCATGTCGAAGTCTTCGGCGAGGAGCTCGTCAAGCTCGCTGGCCTCCCGAGCCACCAGTTCGCCCGCATGGCTGAGAGCAACGGCCAGAGGGCCCGCTAATCCGGTGCTCAACGTGCGGTACTGGCGCGCCAAAGCGCTCGCGGCCTGCAGCCTGGTTTCATCGTGTTTTTGCCCTATGCCAAGGGTGCTGGCGTGTGCGTGTGCGGTTTGGGCGCGGTGGAGGTCGGCGAGCTGTCGGCGTGGCAGGCGGGTTGTGTTGCGTCGGGTGAACATGTGATCTCCTGTGGTGTCGTCGGGTTAGTGGGTGGTGCGCAGGGCGGTGGTGGCGGCGTGTCCGATGGCTCGGGCGGTGGCGGTCGGGTTGGTCAGTTTGTGGACGGTGACGCCGTCGAAGGGGTCGTCGCGGTCGTCGGTGGTGAGCCACAGCACGGCACAGCCGGACGCGCGCAACCGGTCGACCTGTTTGCGTCCGGCGCGGCGTTCGTCGCGGTCGTAGTGCCCGTCGGACACGATCACGAGCAACCGTGCCGCGCCGGGGCGGGACAGCCCGAGTGCGCCGTCGAGGGCGGCGGTGGCGGCGGCGATCTCGTGGGAGCCGTCCTCGGCTTCGAATTCGGTTACGACGTCGGGGACGGTGCCGGGGTGGGTGATCGGGCGGACGTGCGCGCCGTAGATGACGGTGGCGGTGGTGACCTCGGCGGTGGCGCGCGTTCCGGCGTGGGCGAGGATCCACGCGGTGGAGGCGACCGGGCCGCGCAGGTAGCCCATCGAGCCGGACACGTCGCACGCGATACCCAGCCTTAGCGGCGGTGCGGGCGTGACGAGCCGGGTGGTGCGGGTGAACGGTTCGGCGGTCACGGCCGCTCCGGCGGCGCGTTGAGCGTCGGCGGCGAGCGCGCCGCGCATGCGCAGCCGTCCCGGCGGGATCGGGGAGGTGGACTTGACCGCGACGCGTTCGCGGACTCCGGCGGTGGACAGGGCGCGCGCGAGCACGCGGGCGGCGGTGCGTTCGTCGGCGGTGGGCGGGCGGGTGCCCGCCGTGGCGGTGTCCCCGTAGCCCTGGGGGTTGTAGTGCGCGCCGGAGAACACCGTGCGCGCGGTGGCTTCGCTGGCTTGGTGAGCGGCGTCGTCGGCGGCCTGTTGTGCGGCCGCCACGGCGGCGGGGTCCTGCGGCGGAGGCTCTTTCGCCACCGCGCGCGCCACGTTCGCCAACGCCTGCCCAATGGCCTGGGTCAGCGGTGACGGCGCGCCCGATCCGGCCGACGCGTCCGGGTCGTCGCCGGACGAGCCAGGGTCCGGGTCGGCGTTGTCGGGGTCGGTGCCGATGGCCGCGCACCACCGCCGCCCGAGGTCGATCATCGCGTCGGCGTCGTCGTCGGCGGAACGTAGCGCTTCGCGCCACAACCCACGCAACTCGGTCAGAAGGTCCGCGCCGAGGATGGTCTCCACCACGGTGGCGACGGGGGCGGTTTCAGCGGTGGTGAGAATTCCTCCGTCCACCCGTGCCAGCAACAGAGCGGCGGTGCGGGCGGCGTCCTGTTTGGTCATTTGCGGTGCGCGGGCGGGGTCGGTGGCGTCGGTGTCGGCGAGGATCAGGTCGGTGGCCGACGCGCGCAACCAGTGCCTATCGTCAGGGCGGCGGCGGACCTGCGCGGCTTCCATGCGCGGCTCTTCCAGCAGCATGGCGGCCTCGACCACAGCGGGAGGCACGTCGTCGGGCGGTTCCCACGCGGTGTGTTTGGCGTGCCCGCATTCGTGGGTCAGCAGTCCCCACGTGGTCGCGTAGCGGGCACGGTCGGCGAGGTTGGCGGGGTCCACGGTGGCGGGGTCCACCCCGAGGTGGGTGCCGTCTACTTCGATCAGCGCGCGGGCGGGGTAGAAACACGCTGGCGCACCACCGCCCGCACCAGGCACGATGCTGACCAGCAGGTCCTCGCGGTCGGCGATGATCTCGACCTCATCGACGAGTGCGGCGGACAGTGTCAGCCAATCCGCGCGGGCGGGGAACACGGCGGCACCGGTCGCGTCGGGATCGGCGAGCAGATGGGTAGTCATCGTGGGTGTGTCCTTTCGCGACAGCGGCGGGTGGTCGGTGGCGGATGGGGTCAAATGCGGGCACCGAGTGCCAGTGGTGACACGGTGGTGCCGAACACGGCTTTGACGGTGGCGGCGACGATCTCGCGATCCTCTTCCGGTGCGATGCCGACCAGGTTTCCGGCGGCGGCGTCCGCACCCAGCACGCCCGCGATCTTCTGAAACGCGATCAGTTCGCGAAGTTGCGGTGCCCACCCGATCTCGCCTTTGCTGTGGCGGGTGGCGAGGTTGCGGGCGACTTTCACCGCCCGTTTGTCGACGTTGAGCTGCGCGGCGAGGTCGTAGTCGGTGGACACGTGGACCTGAACGGAGAACCGCGATGACAGGGCGTCGGTGAGGATCGCGCCATGCACCCCGGGGTTGTGTCCGGCCACGACGTAGAAACCCGGTGCGGCGTCGACGATTTCACCGCCGTTGGCTTTGATCACGATCTGTCGGCGTCCGTCCATCGCGGGGTAGACCACCGCCAACACCGTGGGTGCGATGAGTGTGGCGTCGTCGATGAACAGCGGCACGCCCTCACGCATCGCGCGGACGAGCGGGCCGTGCACGAACACGTAACGGCCGTCGTCGGTCTGGGTGTACTCGCCCACGAAGTCGGCGACCGTGGTGTCCCCGTCACCCTGCACCGTCAACAGATCCGGGAACGCCGCCTCGATCACCGACGTCTTCCCCGTACCGGGCGGCCCGTACATCAGCGCGGACACCCCGGCCACGCGCAACCGTTGCAACGCGGTCACATCCGGCATGCCGGACAGCATCCGGGGGTGGTAGTCCAAGCCGTTGGGGCGTTTCACCGGACCGGTCGCCACGCGCACCGTCGCACCGGTAGCGGTCCCGCCCGATCCCGGCGGGGTGGCGGTGGTCGCGGGCGCGGCGGTCGGTTGCGGGGTTTTCGGGCGGGGCGTGCGGGGCGGTGCGGGGGTGATCGTGGTCGCGGCGGCGGCCGCCGTGGTCGCGGTCGCCCGGTAGGCCAGCGGTGCGGTTGAGGCGATTGCGGCTTCCCCCTTGTCCGCCAACGCTTTGCACGCGTTGCCGACCGCCCCGGATGACCGGTTGAGGGTGTGCGCGATGGCGCGCGGGGTGAAATGGGTGCCCGCGCTGTCGGCGAGGACTTTCGCGACCATCGCGCGGAGTTCACCGTTGCGTAGCCGGGAAACTGACGCACCCGCCGGGGTGGTTGGCGCGGCGGTGGGTGCCGTGGCGGACGGGGTGGGCGTGGTCATCGCGGGTTGTCCTTTCGGGACTAGTGCGGGCGGCGGGGAAACGTCACACGTCGGCGGTGTGGTCGTCAGCGTCGGCGGTGTCGGGCGTGTGAAACTGGGCGTACGGGTCGGCGTCGGCCAATTCCTGGTGGGCGTAGGCGGCGACGTCGGCCGATTCCTGGGTCGCGTGGCCGTAGTCATGCCACCCGCAGTAGCAAAACACGGTGACCGTTCCGTCAGTTTCGGTAGTGGTATCGACAATGCACATAATCGGCTCCCTGTTTTGCATATGGCTCGCGCCGGGTGTGGTATTAGGCGTGGTTCCCGGTTTTCCCGGTAATTCAATTATTACTCCGCCGCGCGACCCGCGCAATAGAAATGGGCGACGAATTTCAAGACTTTTGCCATTGTCCCGATTCCTATTTTCAACATATCGAAAGTCGACCGTGTGGCCGCAATTCCGACCGTCGCCACGTCGATTTGCGCAGGTCAGGGGGCCGGTGGCGCGCCGGCGACCACGGACGGAAACGCCAGGGGGTGGCGCTGGGAATAGTGCCAACAGGCGACAAGAAATAAAATAGATGAATAAGAAAGGCGAGTGATAGTTGGGATGAGTTGCAACAACAGGGTGACCAATGGGAGTGAATCGAAGCGCTGACCGCCTAGCCCGCCCCGATGTGTCTACCGGCTTGTGGACAAGCGAGTCTGGGACACCAGCGGATCCCCCTGTTGCCGCCACGACCAGCGTCTTTCGCGTGCGGCGGGGGTACCGCTCTAACCTGAACCCCCGTATGAACCCCATCCTGATCCCCCGTATGAACCCCCGACGGAAGTTGCTGTGCGTGCGGCCGACCATCGACTCGACTACTCGCCGCAACATCCGGCCACACGTCGCTCCGCGCCTAAATGTCGCGAGCGCACCTGGCTTAAGCACGACCTGACCTGCCCTGCCGCGGGGAAGCGCGCATCTGCCACCCCGGCTGTGTTCCCGGGTGGCCACATGTGGCGAAAAGTAGCTCTTTTCACGATCGACTCGTATCTCGGCGATAAAGAATAGTTGCACAAACGCGCTGTATCGCACGATAGCATTCCGTCGCGTCGACGAAAAAAAGAATACCGAAGAGTGGTCTGAGTGGAACTTGTGGCTGCAGGACGACTTCTTCGTCGCCGCGGCTTGACCTTCTAGGCGGAAAGTCGTGAAGGTCGGGACGCGCTGTCGGCGGCGCTGGCTGCCTGAGCCGAGTAACGCCAGGGACTCGTCGTGCGAGATCAGGCGCGCAGTCTCAAGAATGGAGACGGAAGAAAGGTGCTTGGCGGAATTGCCGAGCGGGGAATTCTCGGTCTCACTGACGCCGAAGATGACGACTAGAGCGATCGGGGAGGCGGCCGCTCGGTGCGGGCGGGCGTCGCCAGGTTCGCACCGTTGTGATGCCACCGGTTCAGCTGGCTGCGCTGTGACCACGTTCGCCGTGCCCGCGCGACGTTGTGACGGTGCCAGGGATGTCGTCGTGGCGCTGGCCCAGCCGGGCGGCCAGGCCACGAGCCTGGGCGGTGGGCGTCGCGTCGACCTCTGCCAGCCGGGTGGTCAGCAGGGTCAGTGTCCGGGGGATGGCGTCGAGCTGCCCGAGGCGTTCCTGCAGCCGCATGATGTCGCGGTAGAGCAGTTCGTTGTGCGGATCGAACGCCCGCGCGACTTCGAGCAGATCCAGGGTCTGCTGTGGATCGGAGTCCACCAGGGCGCGGGCCAGCGCGGCGACGGCGTCGATCGCGTCGCGGCGGGTCGCCTCGCGAGCGGGCTCGATCCACTCGCATGCCATGCCCTCGGCCAGCGCGCCGCCATAGCTGTTGACCACGTCCCGGTAGGCGTCGACACGGGCCTGGTCGGTGACCGCGACGCGGCGTGCGGACACAGCGCGCGCGAAGCGCCAGTAGTCGCTGCGCACGGTCGCCGGGTCAAGCAGGTACCGGTCGTTGCCGGCCGAGACGATGTCGGTGACGGCGCCAGCGGTGGCGGCGGCCACCGCGTGGCGCAGCCGTGACAGCGCGGTGTGCAAGGCGTTGGTCGGCCGGGCCGGCGGGTCCTGACCCCACAACGCCGAGACCAGCGTCTCACGCGTCGCGCCCGCAGGGTGCAGCGCCAGCAACACCAGCAGTTCCTTGGTCCGAGGCTGCAACGTCCCGGTGATCTCCCGCGAACTGCCGGCGTCACCGGGTTCGGGATGCCAGCGCACGCGCAGGCCACCAAGCACGTTGACCGTGATCGACGCGCGGTCCGTGTCCTGCTCGCCGGGGGCGGTCGGCGACGTGTCAGTCGCGGGGCTGCTGTGCTCACCGGTCGACGCAGGCTCCTGGTCGGCCTCGCTCGCGCTCAGGTGGCTCGCCTCGTCACCGGCCGCAGGCGGCACGGCGAGACGCTGATGATTCGGGTTCCCCGGCTGAGGCCGGACGCCCCGTGTCCGGTCATGTCTGGGAACGAGGATCTCCAGCGCGGTGTCCGGTGGGGACGGCTGCGCGACCGCGGCCGTGACCTCCAGCTCAAGCTCACCTGTGTCCGGGGGACTGGTCTCGAGCCGGGCTGCCTCGACCGTTGTCATCTGGTCGTTGCCGGCGGGGTGCGTCATGACGCTGCGAGAGCGCGGCCTGGGCGGCGCACCGGCAGGGGCACCGGTGGCGGGTGACTCGGGCTCGGCGTCGTGCAGCAGGGCCAGCAGGTCGGCGGCGTCATCGTCGCCGAGGCGGAACATCCGGGCGCCGCGCAGGGCCTCGCCCAGACCGGGGCCGGTGGACGAGATCGTGCCATCTGACCGGACGTAGCAGGTGACGCCAGGTTGCCACTGGCCCAGCAGCAGACCGGTGACGCCGAACGGCGCGCCGTTGTCCAGAACCGCCTGCAACCGCCCAGGCTGCGCCGGTGGCCGGGCCACCAGCACCAGCGGCAGCCACGTCCCCGCCTCGACGCCGGGTTCACGGCTCGCCGAGGCACGCACCAGCGTCTCGGCCTCCACCACGTCCAGCGCCTCCTCCAGATCGTCGACGACCCGCACGGCCGAAGGCAGCCGCTGCTGGGTGGCGCCGCGTCCGAGGACCGCGACCAGGTCGTCGACCGGGGCGATGACGATCGCCGCGTCCGAGGGCGCCGTGCGGCCAGGTGCGGTGGCGAGCGCGGCGACCAGCAGCGCGCGGGCCGCGGCGGGAGCGCCGGCGCCGATCAGCCCGAGACCGCGGGCGGTCGCGAGGTCCAAGGCGACCTCGCGACCGTCGCGGACACCCAACCCCGGCACAAGGCCCTCGGCGCGACCAGCGCCGGTCGCAGACACGCCCACAACGAGGGGCGGCGCGGCCGGGACACAGCGGGAACGCTGTTCCCCGTCTTCGGGACAGTCCTCGTCGAGGTCGATCTCGTCGTCGGCCTCGGCGCGAAGGTGCGCCAGGCGCAGCTGGTAGACCACCGGCGCCACAGGCAGGTCGTCGCGATCTCCGCTGCCGGGCCGGTACTTGCCGCGGTAGCGGCGGCGGGCGGCCAGCAGCGCCGCACCGACCGCGGCCGCCAGCCCAAGTCCGACGAACAGTTCCGTTCCCCACCGCAGGCCAGGCGCACCCGTCATCGCGTCCGGATGCGTTTCGGTCGCGTCCGTACGTGCTTGAGGGGATGCCGCCGGTGGCGCTGCTGTGGACGGCCGGATGCTCGTCGGAGGCGCAGCGGTGGCGGGCGGAGGAGGCGTCACCGGCGAGGGGGAGGACTGGTCCGGGACGGCTGGCCGCGGCGGTTCGGTCTGCGCGTTGGCATTCCGTGGCAGTGCGAGTTCCTCGCCGGGAAAGATCAGGCTGGGTTTGGTGAACGTATGCCCGTTCGGCTGGGGTTTGCCCTGGTTGGCTTCGAAGATCTCGGGCCAGCGGGTGCCGTCGCCGAGTGTGCGCTGGGCGATGCGCCACAACGAGTCATGGACTCCGCCTCGTGGTGCCAGCACAACCACCGACTCGGCATGCGCGGAGGCACGCACGGTTGTCCCGCCCCCGACAATGGCCTGGGCGGCGTTGCGGACGGCCATCGGCTCGTCGGGTGCCGGGTGCTGCCATGCCGGGGCGGTTGCCACGACCTGCGACCCGGTCCCGAGCGCGGCAGACAACGCGGCGGGAGGGGCTGGGACCGCCCGGTTGCCCAATACGGCCAGCAGGACCGCGCCGACCAGCAGCCCCGCCAGCGCGTGCATCGGGCCAGCAGCGGAGAAATCCGGGCGCCGGGTGCCGTGGACGCCGTTGCGGGCCGCCTCCACCGCGCAGCGTGCGACGTCGAGAGTGAACGCGGCCCACGTCATCCAGCACAGGCACGCGAGGAAATCCAGCAGGAAAGTGGCCGTCATCGGGCCGAGCAGCACACCTTCGACCTCGGCCCACATCGGAACATGGTTCGGCAGCGGCCACCCGATGTAGTGCCACAACGCCCACGGCACACCCGCGACAAGCACGAGCAGCACCGCGGCGGCGGCGAGCCCTTCCAAGGTCCGGCAGAGAAACCGGAGAACGCCGGCCAGCGCCCACCAGTCGCCGCGATTCGCACGCGGTGACCGCGTGGGCTCCCGGCGGGATTGGCGCGATGTCGCGGTCACAGCAGGCTCATTTCCTTGGCAATAAAGGGCTAACGCCCCGTCGCTCACCGCGCTACAGGCCATGAAGCGCGCCTGGCGCCGAGGGCGAGCCTGATGTGGCGGCTCGTCACCGCGGCACCGCCGCGCGTTGTCATGGCACGCCCGCTGTGGCGCGCTCCGGGGCGTTCACGGCCTCGGTGCGAGGTCCGGTCTTGGGCGGCGCGGATGCCTTGACGTTCGGCGGTGTTCCTGCGATGGATGGTCCGCAGCTGGTGGTGCCCGACTCGCCGGTGGGTGGCTTCTTTCGCTTGGCGCGGGCCGGTTTCCGGGCGGTGAGCCATCCCGTCAGTTCGGCTGCGGGAATATTGGTGAACCGTGCCAGTTCGTCGATGTCGAGTACATCGCTCGACTCGGCGAGTACCGCACCGAGTTGCCGTTCGACCTCGTCGAGTTGCTCGGCAAGCACCGCTCGACGCCGTGCGAGTTCACCGATCTCCTGTGCCGCGGCGGATCGCTTCGCGCGCCGGGCGGTGTCGGCCGCCTCGATACGGCGATCGATCTCCTCAGCTGTGGCGATGTCGCTCGTAGTCATCTGGATTTCCTTTGCGTTGGCGTGCCGGCGACATACTCCGACTCTGCGATCTGTTCGGCCTGTCCGTCGGTGGTGCTGAGCACTACACCGCGGTCCCTGACCCGCCTGATATCGACGAGCCCAGGCCCACACTGGCGATATCCAGTCGCGGAATGCACGCCTTGCGCGGGACCATGCCTCTCATGGACAACTCGTTCATCCCAGGCCTGGAATTGTCGCGCCGCTTCTACCACGAGGCAGTGCGGCCGCTGCTCCATGAGCACTTCGGAGACCTGCCCCATGCTGCTGCGCGGATCGGCGGCGGCTCGGAGGTCCTCGGATTCGACACCGCCCGATCCGCTGATCACGAATGGGGTCCGCGCTTGCAGCTGCTCCTGCGCCGCCACGACGCGGACCAGCATGCCCACGACATCGGCGCAGTGTTGAGCAACGAGCTGCCAAAGACGTTCTACGGCTACCCGACGAACTTCGCCTCCACCGGGAACGACCACATACGCCACATGGAGGTCACCGACGGGCCGGTCTTCCACCGCGTCGACGTGACCAGCCTCGACGTGTGGCTCACCCAGCACCTGGGATTCGATCCACGCGACGGCATCGCGACGCTCGACTGGCTGTCCACCCCGACTCAGACCCTGGCCGAGATCACCGCCGGCGCGGTCTTTCACGACCGAACAGGTGAACTCACCTCCGCTCGTTCGCATCTCGCCTGGTATCCCGAGCAGATCTGGCGCTACGTCCTGGCCTGCCAATGGGAGCGGATCTCCCAGGAAGAGGCGTTCGTCGGACGTTGCGGAGAAGTCGGCGACGAACTCGGCTCGGCCGTCATCGCCGCGCGCCTGGTCCGCGACCTCATGCGGCTGAGCCTGCTGATGCACCGCCGCTACCCGCCCTACAGCAAATGGCTTGGCAGCGCATTCGCCCAACTCCCGTTCGCAGCCACAGTTACTCCGGCACTGACCGGAGCGCTCGCCGCTACCACGTGGCGCGATCGGGAAGCCCACCTCGCCACGGCATACTCGGCCACCGCCAAGCTGCACAACCAACTCGGACTCACCGAGCCGCTCGACCCCGGCACCCGCCCCTACCACGACAGGCCATTCCAGGTCTTGCACGCCGGACGATTCAGCCAGGCGCTCCTCGCCAGCATCACCGACCCTGGCCTTTGCGCTGTGCCGCTCACCGGGGCCGTTGACCAATTCGCCGACAACACCGACTTGCTCGAGGATCGCGCAGCGACTCGCACCGTGACCGCCGTTCTGACCGCAGCGAGGTCCACGCCAGACGCCTGATCTGGCCGAAGCCGGACACGACTTCCCGTCGGTTGCGGAACCGAAGCGTGCAGGTACCGTCATCACGCACCACCGGCACTTCTGTTCCCGCTGTTTACCACTTCAGAATTCGCGAACCCGAGGGAAATGGTCACGACGCCGCGTTGGGGATGTGCGCTGCCGGTGCCGTGGATCGGCAGGCTGGATATGCCGACCAGGCCGAGCAACTGGGTGGTGTGGGACGCGGTGATCGAGACGGTGACCGTGTTACCGGAGACCGTCACCGAGCCGCTGGCGCCGGTCCCGGCGAGGTAGCTCTGGGCGGCGGACACGGCTTGCACGGGAACTAGCTGCAGCCGGCCGTTCGCGCGGTACACCGCGAGGTCGATGGCTTGTGCCCCGGCGCGGGCCGCGGCTTCAGCCTGACCGGTGGCCCTGACCTTGGCGGCCAGCGCCAGGCCACCGTCGAGCGTGAGCCCGGCCAGCGCGAGGATCCCGATCGTGAGCACGACAACGAACTCGCTCACCCGGCCCTCATCCGCGGCCCACCACCGCCGTGCGGCCTGGATCATGAGCCGCTCCCAGCCGTGGTCAGGGCGGACCGATAGGTGTCGACGGGTTCGGTCGCATTGGCAGATAAGCGTTTCTCGCCGGGAACACCGAGTATCAGCGCGTCACCGAAGTCGACCGAGCAGGACACGGTGACCGTCACGGCGCTGCCGGGTACCTGGCTGCCAGCGGTGTCCACAGTCAGCTGCTGGCAGCTGATCCCGGCCGCGGACAAGGCATTCGAGGCCGTTGTGTGTGCCGCGGCGGCGGCCGTCGGCGAGGTGCGTTCGATACTGGCTGCGCGGGCGGCCTGGTGCGCGGCGCCGTTGAGCCGCAGCCGGGCGTCGACACCGCGATGGATGACCACGGCGACGAACACCAGCAACATGATCAGGAAAGGCGTCACCAACGCGATCTCGGCGGACACCGAGCCACGATCCGCTCGCCACCAGGCGGCCCACCGCCTTCGCGCATCACTCCACATGACGCTCTCCTGCAAGCACGCGCGCCTGTGCACGACGTAGGAACACGGAGAGCGTGCCTGAGTGGGATGCTGGGTGTTCCCAGGCGAACGGGCCCGCGTCGAGGACGTCACGGGCGGCTGTGACGTAGGCGAAGACACCTTCGGTCATCTCCGCTGCGGAGTGCTCGGCGGATGCGAGTGAGCCGGACTCGTGGTGGGCCAGTTTTGCTTGCCACGCCTCGGCGAGTTCGGCGCTGTGCTGAAGTGACCGCAGAATCCGGCCGATGCGGTTGTCGATGACGGCGATCTCCCACGTCGCGCCCGAGATGCGCGCTTCTGACGCGTGGCGCAAGGTGCGGGTGCGGTCGAGACAAGCCAGTGCGTCCCAGGCGGCGAGCTGACCCGCTCGGAGCAACGAGGGATCAAGCCAGTCGGCGCCGCTGGCGTCAAGCCGATGAACGGTGACGAGAAGGCCTTCCGCCAGCGCTGCCGCTGGTTCGGGCAGGCTCGCGAAATCCTCGAGCCGGTAGAGGTGCTGGCCGGGAACCCGGGTGAGTGCGGGCGGGAGGTCGTCACCGTCGAAAAACATCACGAGTGAGAGCGTGATGTGCATTGCTCCGGCGAGCGTGGCGATGAAGCCTGCGAAGACGTCGAGACAGGCGATGACGTCATTGCGGGTATGGATCCCGAACATGACGAGGCCGATTCCGGCAATCACCGCGGCGCACGGCAACGGCCAGACGGCTTCGCGGACAAGCCGGAGCCGAAGCCGGTTCGGTGTCCACGAGGGATGCCACAACTCCAGAATCTGCCCATGCGGGTAGGCCTGGCCGGTGGACGGCACTCCGGTCATGGTGTCACCTCGATCCCGCGGGCAGCGGCACGAACCGTTCGACCGGGCCGGAGGCCTCGGCGTGCACCGGTAACGTCAGGAACGGCAGGACCGAGGTCGCGGTGCCGAAGATCCGCACCGACGCCGACTCGGCGGTGCGTGTCGAGTCGATCCCGGGGCCGGTCAGTGGGCCGCGTGCGAGGGCGTCGAGGACCCGTTTCGCGCCGGCGGTTCCGGCCGCGGCGGTTCCCTGCTGTGCTCGCGCGGCGGTAAGCCCTTGTGAGGCTGCGGCTTGCGCGATGTGGGTGGCGTGGGACCAGAGCGCGAACTGCACGATCGCCAGCAGGATCAGCAGCAGCAGTGGCGCGGCGATCACCAGTTCGGCGCTCACGGCGCCACGGTCGCCGCGCAGAGCCTTGCGCAGCCGATCAAACTTCGGTGGTGGTGTAGGGATCCGGGGGTTCTGTCGGTTGTGACCGCCCTTTTGTCGGTTCGTTTCTGGGAAATGGCGAGTTCGGTTCCCTGTTTGGCGGTGGGGTT
>NZ_JBHWEB010000062.1:0-57625 GCF_042734395.1 Amycolatopsis sp. NPDC059657
GACGGGGGCGCGCTCATCTACGCCGCGCAGACCAACACCGCCTTCACCTCCTGCCAGACCCCGGCATGACCGGCTCGTGCGCGTTGCGGGCGGTTCTCACCGCCCGCGACGCGCACGAGTGACCGGACAGGTGCCGCTGCAGACGTTCGTGGCGGAACTCCCAGACGGGCCCGGATCGGCGCAGCACGCCGCAGTCGCAGGCGTCTTCGAGGAAGGTGCGCAGCCGCCACGGCAGGCGGCCGGTGAACGGGAGCCAGAGCCTGGCCACGATCAGCCAGCGCCCCACGCGGACACCGTCACGGCGTAGGCCAGTGCGCCGAACATCCAGTTCATCAGCCCGACGCCGAGTGCGAAGCCGAGGCTGGTGTAGCCGAGGCCGGGTGCGGCGAGCTCGAGGATCAGGTCGCCGAGCAGGTAGGCGCCGGCACCCGTGATCAGCCCGAAGACCAGCCCGCCCACCACCATTTGAGTCAGCACCGCGTCGCGGCTGGCCTTGAGCGAGTCGCCGGGGCTCGCCGCCGCGTCGGCGTCGGCGGGTGACTCGAACCAGGAGACGAAGCCGCACGAGGCCCATGACACCGGGCGGTGGCTGATGTGGGACCTGGCGGATACCCGGTTCCCCCGCCCCCTTTCGACCGTGCGCACCGCACCGCACGGGGCAGAATTCGATTCGACAGGTCAATTCGTCATCGGGACATCGCTGGACCCGGGAAATGCGGCCACTCAGGTCCTCGACCTGGCACAGCCGGAAAACCCAGTGGTGAAATACTCGATATCGTTAAAGGAATCCGAGCACCGGTCCTTCCGTGTGACACTGCTGCCGCAGAGACATGCCATGGTCACCTTCGATGGCGGCGGTGAGCTGGCGACCTGGGATCTCCGTGTCACGCCACCCAAGATGCTGGCGAAGGTGCACGCCCACCCTGGCGCGTCCGCCTCTGTGGCGGTCAATTCCGAGGAGAAACTGGCGGCGTCATCGGGAGTGGACGGGGCACTGATCATCTGGGATATCGCCGACCTGGCGAATATCAAGAAACTGCATGAGTTCCCCGGCATGGCCAACAATGGGCCATCAATCAGGTTCTCGGATGACGGAAAATCGATCGCGGGCATCAGCGTCGCAACCGCGTCTCCCGACGTCTGGTGGTGGCGCTGGGAATTGACCCGCGAGGGCGCCCGCGCGGCGATCTGCCGTCAAGGCGCAGGCACAATGACACCAAAAGACTGACGCGACTACTTCCCAGGCATGCCCTTCCGCCAGCCCTGCGACTCGTGAGTGGGTAAGGCCGGTGAGAACCCGGTTAGAACCGCCCTCCATCAGGGCAACCCTGGTCAGCTGGAGACCGCCGTACGGCGGTGCACTTGCATGATCGGGAGCTGCACCGAACGTTTACAGCCCCTCGGTCTTCCAACGGTGTTCCTCGTGCCACCCTCGGCGGCTCACCCGCAACCGGTTCCGCGCCGATGTGTAGGTCGTGGCGTCGACCCGAGCTGCTGGCACCACCGCGGGTGCGGTGTTGTTGGATGTTCCGCTGCCAGGCTCGGTGCTTGACAGCGAAGTCGCCGCCAGCGCTGAGCCGTGGCGCTCTTTCCGCTGGTTCAGGGGACGGAAGCACCGCTCGGGCACCTTCTGGTCGGCGACCGAACAGGGCCCCGTGGTGTGCGAGTCACACCTGGAGCTCACGCGTCTGCTGCTCACCGACTCTGTCATCCATCAGTGCCGGAATGCGGGTCGGGGACGGCGCCGAACTCTCTCGGCATGCCCAAACGCGTACCGGTCCCGCCGACCCCGGCGACGAGCACCTGCTGGCGCTCGTCCGCGACGTCGACGACTACCGCAAGCTCAGCCGCGTCATTTCCTCCGCCCAGATGCACGGCGGGGAAGTCGCCCGATCTGTGACCTCGAGGACGCCATCGAGGAGTTACGCGACCAGGTTGTGGTGTTCTCGGTCTACCGCAAAGGCACGGTCCGGCGCGCGTCAGCGAGGAGTTGCTCAGTCTCGCAGGAGAGCGAACCGCTGTCCGACCTGGAGACCACTGCCATACGACGCCAGTGATCTCCAAGCCGATATGTACGCCGTGTCGTTCGGCACCACCAGGTCGTGAGGCCCAACATGCGCCATGCCACTACCAAGCCGCGACTGACGGTGAGACTCGAAGGTCGAACTGGCGGTGCCCCCACGGACGAAGCCTTTACCCGGGTCGGATTCAACACCCCTGCTACCGGCAAAGGCTTCCCGGGGGCAGGGTAGGCATCAGGTTGGCGACCCGATCAGTAATCGAAGGCTACGATAGCCGGATCGGAGCAGATGTCAAAATTGAGATTCCTATCTTCACACACTGTGATTATCGCACGCACTCTATTAGAATCACTGCGCAGCCCTTTTGACAAACTCGTGGGCACATATTTCATGCGTTCAGTACGGGCAGTCTGCTTATATTTCTCTTCGGCAATCCATACCGGATTGGAACCGCCAACCGGGGTTCGCCAAAACGACCAGTGCACTTCAACGAAGACCGGGTTTCCATTGTTGAGCATGTCAACGTAGTTGATACCGGCAGTGGCGTATACCCCGCCGTTGTTGGCAAAGTCTCCATAGGCTTTGGCGCGCAGCGTACTGCCACTGTAGGCGTTGACCGTCCACTGCGCGTTCGCAGCAGAAGCTGACGTCGGCACGATCAACGCTGCTGCAACGAAAGCTCCGGCGACGATGACCAGAAGCTTCTTTAATCGACTGGAGAACATTTCGGCATTTCGCATATGGCGAGTCCGAGCCATCAGTGATTCCTTTCCCATGATCGCTGCAGCCCTCATCCGCTGGGGCCTTCGCAAGGCTTGCCACCCCGTCGAGTGTCCGGGTGCAGTTCGCTCATAGTGCGACGGCACCCGCCCAGGTTCCGCCCAGGTTCCGCCCAGGTCGCGCCCACGTCGACGACTGAGGCCAACGAGCACCCGCTACAACCAGCGCACTTCGCCCGAAAGCTCCGCAAGAACAAGGCCTGCCCCTCGTCACTGTGACGACAGCCGATAGTTGTCACTCGGGGAATCTATTGAACTGGAGGCTCGCAGGTGGGCCTGTAAAATGTTCGGCTCTGACGCACTTTCGGTGATGGTGCGGCGAGTCCCCGGCCAGACGGGTTTGCTAGGGCTGCCATGATCGCTTGTGACTGAGATAGCGAAGCTGGTCGGTGCGGTGTTTTCGGCGCTTTCGATCGAGGAAGGCACGACTTGATCAACAGGATGGCGCACCCGAGTCCTACCCGGTCAAGAAATGAGCTGACCGGCCGTATCTCGACCTTGACGATGGCCGGACAGTTCTCCCACGGCAGCGGCCTCTGCCGCTCGGCTTTCGACCCGAGCGGCAGAGGCGATCCGCTAGTCCGGCGCGGAGGTACACGAACCCGGTGACCGGTTCGACAGCGGACCTATCCCCGGATTCCTCCCATCCCAAGGGGTGCTGCGCCGTGGATGCTTGACGCCGGCGTGCTGCGCCGTGGATGCTTGACGCCGGCGGGAGGGGTCACTGTGTGGCGCCGAGCCTGCGGCTAGACAGGTGAAGCAATCACCCAAGTCAAACCCATACCCACTTTTCGGGCACGACCAGGGTGGCAGCCCCGGACCTACCGGGGATCTGGAGATCAGGGGGAGACCGTCTATGACCGTCCCACGACCAACCGTTGAGACCTATGGTGCCCACCACCAAAAACGCAGCTGAACGGGCGTCGGAAGTGGCGCAGGACGAGCGCGTTCGTCGCGGCGGTGTTCACAGTCAGCCTGTTACCGGTGTCTACGGCTGCCTCCGGCATGCCCCGGTTGACTCTGATGCCACCGACCCAGACCCACCGCAGCCGGAGATCGTGTTCAACGATCCGTGCACACTGCCGTGATCTAACCGAGGACGGGATGCCGAATCTGGTGAGCAGACAGCCCGACCTGAGCATTGGGTACCTGCCAGTCCACGAACCCCCGGAGACTCCACCTGTGCCAGAGGTAAGCGCCGCGCCGAACGTGATGGCAGAGACGAGTGACCTGGCACGTCCATATCTACATCGGCTGACGCAGCCGGATCCTGGACGCGGGTAGTACTCATCACACGTGAGATGTGAACTGAATCAGATGCTTCCCGGTTACAGATTCTGCACTGCAGAGTCGTCACATTCGCGGAAGATAGCTGGAGGCAGCAAATACAGCGCGGACAGGCGGCCACACTCAGTACACCAACTTGGAGAGGTCACGGCGACGCGCATCGCTCTCCGCCTCATATCTCGTCGTCGCACATGTCGGAAAGGACGCAAATCATGATGAAGGTTCTGGGCGCGTTGACAAGCACGGTCGTGGCATTGGTGAGCCTGGTGCCGTCAGCGTCGGCACAGACCGCGGCCGCGCCGGACTGCCAGTTCGGCAATACCTACGGCGTAGTCGTAGACCGCGCCTACCTGAGGACACAAACTGGAAATGTAGCAATCGGCAAGATCCAGCTGTGCCGTGACAGCGACTACAAATACTGGGGTTTTGTGCTGCTCAATAACCCACTGACGACCAGTCAGTGGGCGGACGCCGTACTTACCCGGTACCGCGACGGTCTCCAGGGATCCATTTCGTGTGACAGCCCCGGAGGAAATGGCAAGGTGCTACCGGGGCAGACGCGGTGCTGGACGCCGAAGTTCACTGGCCTCAGCCGCCTCTACACGTTCCGCGCCGAGGCGACAGTGACCAGCAGCCACACCGGCGATTGGTACGCCTGGGGTTCGACCTCCCAGACGCGATGACCCGCTGACGATGCCCTGTTCCGCGACGGTCAGCCACAGGAAGGTGAGGATGTGTCCCTGTTCAGCAAGGTTGCGATCCGCGCGGTTTTCGCCGCCACAGGCGCAGCAATGCTCATGTCAACCGGTTCGGCGTCGGCTACGCTTCCGCGTCCAGTCATGGGAGCGGAGCCAGCACCAACCGGTGTCGCCGCCACAGAGAAGTATTTCATGATCTGCGACGTCCCCACCTGCCCCGATCCGTCATATGTTTACGGCTGGATCACCTGGTACGCGAGGATGGTGCATATCTCCGGCCGGGTCAGCTCGGACACCACCCCGAAAACCACCTGGCTTCAGGCGAGGTTCCAGGCTTTCGCCGGAGGCCACCAAGTCGGCGCTACACAGACCAGAACCGCCATGGCGAGCAACGGATGGGGCTTGGACTTCGCTTTCGACATGGGCGATCCCAACCTGGTCGGCGGAGTGACCATGATCAGGGTTACTTTGTGTAGTCCTACTTCGACCGGCACAACGGCATGCCACGCCTACCCGGAAGAGTTTGTTCGCTAGATCCGTATCCTACGCAGGGGAGATCGAAACAAATGCGAAAATCAAGATCCAGGTTTGTCAAACTTTTACTGCTTACCGTCGTTTCACTGTTGTTCACCGTGACACAATCAATGCCCGCGATGGCCTCCCAATTCCCTTCGAGCGACGGCGGAGGCCTCAGCGTCGACTGGAGCGGCCAATGGGATAACGTACATCGACTTGAGAACATCGACGTACAGCTGTGTGACCACAACACCCGTGACTCAAATGAGGCGATTGCCCGCTTGCAGGTCATGCTCATCAACTCGTCGGGCGAGTCAGCCCAGGCACTGGCGCCGGTGATTATGCGCGTTGAACGCTACACCGCCAATTGCAAGGCTTACAAGAACATGTACCTCGGCTACAGCGAACCTCTGGCGTGGGTGCGGATCATGTACTACGGTTCAGTCGACGGAACCAAGTACTACACGAAATGGGTCAAGAACCCCTTCGGCAATTCGTAGCAATTAACCAGCTCGTGTTCGGGCATCCCGGATCGGCTTCGCTCGAAAGTCCCCAGCCCTCCAGCTGACGAGGCGAGCCACCTCGTCGACATAGAAATATCGCTGCGCGCCGGTCATGCTCTACTCCTGGTTGCCGTCAGGCAGTCCGGAACGAGTCGCATCGTTCCTTCTCCTCGAAATCGAGGCCAAAAAGAACGGCGCTGCTTCACCGGTGGGTACTCCAGCACCCGTGGCGAGTTCGAACTCCGCGACGACCTGACCGTGGTGATTCAGGCCGATCGCGCAAGTGAGGTTAACGCTCCAGTAGCCGCGAGCGTCGTCAGGGCAGCGCTCGCCGTGCCCTGACGACGCTCGAGCTTGATGCCTATCGTCAACCTAGGACACCCCAATCGGTATCGCTGCCTATTCCAAGCGCCCGCGAGCGAACGGGCCCGGTTCACGACCGCTATTCAGGGTGCAGCAACCATGTTCGCGTCGATGACCAGCGAGACGGCGCCATCCACGCCCGCCGTGAGCGTAGCGGGAAACACCATTTTGCGGCCGGCGAGATACCTAGAGCTCGTCGAGGGTGGCGGCAAGAATGGCCACGAGCTTGCGCGGCGTTGCTGAGACAAGGTTGATCTCCTCCTCACCCTCATCGTTATCGGTGAGGTAGGTCAGGATGCGTCCCTCGTCGGTGAGGTCAATCGCGGACAGCGGCAGGCTCCGCCTGCGGGCTCCCGACCGGTCGCGGACAGCGGCGTAGAGCTGGTGAACAGCATCGCGTCTGGCGTGCATGAGTTCGCGTAGGTAGTCCTCGGATCCTGGGCGCCGCGGCTCAGCCAGCCCATCGCGACCGGCCCGATTCCCGTCACCTGCGCCATGGCGAAAGTCGACGCGTCCGGCCGAGTGTCGGACCAGGCCGTGCTGCACGCACTTGGCTGGATACCTGGCGAGCCACTGACGATCACCGCCGAGGACGGCGCAGTGATCATCCGTCGCGACCCCGTGGCGTGTTCACCCTTGCCCCTTCGGGCTACATCCAAATCCCCGCGCCACTGCGGACCCGCTACGGCTTGCGCGCCCACGACCGGATCCTGCTCGCCGCAGTCCCCCGCCGATCCACACTCCTGATCTACACCACCAGGTCATGACCGCGACCCACACCACGTTGCTCGGTGGTGAACAACCATGACCTGTCGAGTAGAGAACTCGTCCGGCGTCGGAGTGGGTGACAACCTGCGAGCGAAGCGCACTACTAAATCCATTTTCGGGAAACCTTGCCGATGGCCGAACTTTTGTTCGCCGATCCCACTGTCCGGAAGGATTACTATGCACACAAGAGCAAGCCACACAGCCAGAAAAAGTCGGACAACCTATGCCGAACCTTGAAGGAGGCTGTCGGGAAACTCGATTTCGAGAAATTCGCGGTGATAGCGACGCGTGCAAGCTGGCCTACCCCGGAAATTTTCGTCCACCCAGACAGTCTCATCGTCCAACACGCGAATGGCGTAACCTTCGGCATCAGTTCGCGACTGCGCACCAGAGAACGAATTAAGGTCGAACAACCTGACTTGACGAAGATTGAGAGTAACTTCCGCAGGGATTTTCCTCGTGCTACCGAAGACCGAGCACGCCCATGCGCAAGTCGTCGTCCTGCAGTGGCAGAAGGTCGTTGGCGGCTTACAGGCCCCGGGTTCTGATGGCGTTCAGGGCCAGCCGCGTTCGGTCAGATACTGAGCCGGTTCGTTGCACGTACCGAAATATCGCAGCCTCGTATGGTCGAGATCGAAGCCGTGCGCACGCCAGCGTTCGGAGATGCGGTCCAGGCCTTTCTTCGCCCCGATCCGCGAGATCGCTCGACATGCCGAGGTCGGGCCCGCGACCGTCTACCGCCATTTCCCGACCAAGGAAATGCTCGCCACCGCGGTGTTCACCGAGCATGTGCTCGCATGGCGATCCACTTTGGACCAAGGGCTCGCCGGCCCCGGTCCCTGGCAGGCTTTCGCCTCGCGGTGGGAAGCTCTGCGAGCTGGTCCTGGATGACTTTCATCCTCGTGATCATGGCCAGCAGCGGTATCCACGTCGGTACTGCTGGAAGCACGAATCGCGGCCTCCCGGCGCTTCGCCGCGCACATGGTCCGAGCTTTTCAAACCGAAATGGACACGTCCGATTCTGTCAGTCCTCGGTGGACAACAAGCCGAGCCGGCGAGCGGCCATCGCCGCCTGCACGCGGCCGGGCACCTCCAGTTTGGTCAGGATGTTCGACACGTGGGTGCTCACGGTTTTCGCCGAGATGTACAGCTCCGCGGCGATCTGACGGTTGGTCAGGCCGTCCGCGAGCAGCCGGAGCACCTCGAATTCGCGGCCGGTCAAGCCGTGTCGGGCGCCGGTCGGACCGCCGGGTTCGGTCAGCGACAGGCGGAGCGCCGCCGCCAGAGCGTCGATCTCGGCACGCAGCGGGGTGGCGCCGAGCCGGTCGGCGTGCGCGGTGGCGGTACGGAGGCGGGTCACCGCGTGATCGTGGGCTCCGGTCTCGGCCGCGGCCGATGCCGCCGCCATCAAGGCCCGCGCCTGCGGGTAAGGCTCACCCAGCTCGGCCCAGGCCGCCGCGGCGCGATCCCATGCCGCCTGATCGGGCTCGGCCGTCGCGCCGAAGGTGAGGCGGTGTGCCCGCTGCACGGGGCCGACGACGGGCAACCGGTCGGCGATCGGCCGCAGCCGGGGAAGCAGGCCAGGCAGGTTCGCTCCCGACACCAAGACGGGCCACAGGTAACGCGGGCTCGCTTCCACGTGCGGCAATGCCAATCCTTCGGCCAGTGATTCGGCTGCCTCCTCCGGCGAGCGCTCGGCCAGTTTCAGGTCTACTTCCAGCCGGGTCAGCGGCAGCAGGTCCTGGGTGTCGGGGTAGCCGTGCGCGAACACTTCGCGCGCATACGCGGCCGCTGCCTTCGCTCCCACGAGGTCGCCTCTGGCCAGCCGGATCGTGCCTTGCAGGACCAGAAGGTAAGCGTCGAGGCCGGGGACCGGCGGATGGCCGAGTGCGTGCTCGACCGTGTCGGCCGCCGCGTCCCAGTCGCCGAGCGCGATGAGCGACTCGGCGAGGTTGGCGGCATGGATGGGGCTCGCTGTGCGCGCCAGCCCGGCGCTGGCGCAGACGTCGAGGCCGCGGCGGGCCGCCGCCATCGCCTCCGTATACCGGCCGGCGCCTTGCAGTACGTCGGCTTCCCGGCGCAACACGTGCAGCTCGGCGATGTCGTCGCCGAGACGCCGTGCCATCGAACGGGCTCGCTCCAGCTCGGGCAACCGGGCGTCCAGATCGCCTGCCCTGGCGTGGGAATAGGCCAGGTCGGCTGTCGCCGTGACCTCGGCACGGGTGTCGCCGGACCTGCGGGCCGCCACCACGGCCGCACGGGCGACCGCTCGTCCCTCGTCGTCGAGAGGCACGGTCAGCAGCCGGTAGACGAGCGTCGCGAGCGCCGCCGCGGCGGCCGGATCGGTAGCGGGGATCAGTGCGACGCCCGCACGTATGTCCTCGATTCCTGACTGCCCGAGTGCGTGCCGAAGCTCACCTCGGCGCACGAGCAGCCGGCCCTTCTTGGCAGGCTCGGCCTCCGGTTGGGCCAGCAGGGTCTCGAGCAAGGCCAAGGCGCGGGTCACGTCACCCGCCGCTCCGGCGGCGTCGACCGCCATGGCGAGCACGGTGGCGCGGTCGACGCCGAGACGCTCCTCGGCGTCGGGCACGGCGTCCCACAGCCGCGCGACCTCGGTGAACATGTGCAGCTGTTCGGCGTGGGCGAGCGAGCGGCCCGCGTCCGCCGCGGCACGCCAAGCCGCGGTCAACGCCCGGGTGGGGTATTTGCGCTCGACCGCGCCCCAATGCCCGGCGAGCTGCGCGGCGGCCTGTCCCGGCAGCGCGAGCGACTGATCGCGTTCGAGTGCTTCGGCGTAACGAAGGTGCAGCCGGGCACGTTCCGCGGGCAGCAGGTCGTCGAGGACGACCTCACGGATCAACGCGTGCCGGAACCGATAACCGTCGCCGTCGGCCATGATCAGCCGGGCGGCGACGGCGGGACGCAGTGCGGCCACCAGCTCCGGCTCGCCGAGCGCGGTCACGGTGGCCAGCAACTCGTGTCCGATGTGGACACCGCAGGGTGCGGCCGCGCGCACGACTTCCTGGCTCTGTGCGGGCAATCGTGTCAGCGGGGCGAGCAGCAGGTCGCGGATCGACGGCGGCACCGCCGATCCACAATGGTCACGAGCACTCAGCAGCGCTTCGACGAACAGTGGGTTGCCTTCGCTGCGCGTGAAGACATCGTCGGCGAGACCGACCTCGGGTTCGTGTCCGAGCAGTTCACGAAGTTGCGCCGTCACACCCCTTCTCGACAGCGGCCGAAGATCAAGGCGGCGCGTCCAGCCGGTCCGTTCCAGTTCCGACGGCGACAAGCGCGCGGCGTGGGAACGTGCGAGATCGGTTCGGGAAGTGACGACGATGAGCGAGGCGGGCACGGCGCGCTGATTCCCGACCAGGAACAGGAGAAGCTCCCTGGTCGACTGGTCCGCCCAGTGGATGTCTTCGACGAGCAGCACCAGCGGCCGCTTTGCCGCCAACGTCCGCAGCAAACCCAGGACCTGCTCGAACAGCCGCGCCCTGGCCAACGCGTCCTGGGCAGGCGGCACGCCCAGTACCGGCAGCAACCGCCCGAGTTCGCCTGCCACCGAGCCGGGCAGCAACTCGTGGACCGCTGCCACCCCCAGCTCGCCGACCAGATCACGCAGCATCGACGTGAACGGCGCGAAGGCGAGACCGTCCGCGCCGAGGTCGAGGCATCCGCCACGCAGCACCCTGGCGGCGTCGCCGAGCGTTGCCGCGAACCGGCCGATCAGGCTCGACTTCCCCACTCCGGCGTCACCGGCGACGATCACGGTAACCGGTGCGCCCTCACGCGCCTGCTCGAACGCCGAGTGCAGCTCGCCGAGCTCCCGATCCCGTTCCACGAACCCCATTGGCCGAGTCTAAGGATCACTATGGGGCATCTGCCCGATGTGCTCACCCGCCACTCGCGCGCACGCTGATGACATGTCACTCGGTTCCGTCGCTCCCCCGCTGCTGACCAGGCGGCTGACGCTGCTGCTGGTGGCCGCGTTCGGCGCGCTCAGCGGGTTCTACCTGCTGGTCTCCGTCGTCCCGTTGTACGCGGCAGGCGCGGGAGGTGGTGATTTCGGCGCCGGGCTCGCCACCGGGGCGATGATGCTGTCCACCGTCTTGACGGAGCTGGCCGTGCCACGGCTTTTGGCGGGACTGGGGCACCGGACGACATTCGGTTTCGGTCTCGTCCTGCTCGGCGTGCCCGCGCTCGCCTTGATCCTCGCGCAGGCGACCACGCTGATTCTGGTGGTGAGCTTGGTACGGGGCGCCGGGCTCGGGATCGTCGTGGTCGTCGGGAGCGCACTCGCCGCCGAACTGGTCCCCGGGCGACGTCGCGCCGAGGGGCTCGCGCTGTACGGCGTCGTGGTCGGTGTGCCCGCGGTCGTGGGGCTGCCCGCCGGGATCTGGCTCAGCGAGCGGTTCGGGTTCACACCGGTGTTCGCCGTCGCAGGCGCGGTGGCGCTGGCGCCGCTCGTGGTGCTGCCCGCGCTTCCCGCGAAGCCGGGTGAACGCGGGCGCCCAGGTTCTGTGGTGGGTGCTTTCCGCACCCGCGGGCTAGCGCGTCCGACAGTGATCTTCACCGCGATCACCTTCGGCGCCGGGGTGTTCGCCACCTTCCTGCCGATCGCCGTGCCCGCGGAGACGCGCGGGCCGGCCGCCGTCGCGCTGCTCGTCCAGGCGCTGACCATGTCGGCCGCGCGGTTCGCCGCGGGGCGGTTCGGCGACAGGCGTGGCTCAGGGCCGCTGCTCGTCCCGGCCGTGCTCGTTTCGGCGGCCGGTGCCGCACTGGCGTTGTGGCTGGACAGTCCACTCGCGACGATCGCGGGCATGGCGTTGTTCGGCGCCGGGTTCGGTGCCGCGCAGAACGTGACACTGACATTGATGATCGAGCGGGCCGGGAACGCCGACCACGGCCCGACGAGCGCGCTGTGGAATCTGGCGTACGACGCCGGATTCGGTATCGGCGCGGTCGGCGTCGGCCTGGTCGCCGAGCCGTTCGGTTACCTGACCGGGTTCGCGCTCACCGCCGCCGTGCTGGCAGGCGCACTCCTCCCCGCCGTGGCGGACCGGCGGGAGCGGACCGCGTGATCGACATCGGCGAGGTGTTGCCCGCGGCACGAGCCGCACTCGACGCGCTGGTGCGGATTCCGTCGGTGAGCGCGTCGCCCACCACCGACCTGCGGCGCAGCGCGGAGCTGACGGCCGAATTGTTCCGCGACGCGAACGTGCCGGAAGTCGAGATCATCGACGACATCCCCGGCGGGCAACCTGCCGTGCTGGCCACATGTCCGGCCCCGCCCGGAATGCCGACCGTGCTGCTGTACGCGCACCACGACGTCCAGCCGGCCGGTGACCTCGGCGGCTGGGCCAGTGCGCCGTTCGAGCCGTCCGAACGCGACGGCAGGCTGTACGGCAGGGGCACCGCGGACGACAAGGCCGGGATCGCCGCCCACCTCGCCGCGATACTCGCGCACGAAGGCAGGCCGCCGGTCGGCGTCACCGTGCTCATCGAAGGCGAGGAGGAGATCTCCTCACCGACGCTCCCCGCCATGCTGGCCCGGTACCGCGACCGGCTCGCCGCTGACGTGATCGTGCTCGCCGACTCGGAGAACCTGCGGGTCGGCACCCCGATGTTCACCACCACGCTGCGAGGCACCGCCGCGTGCCTGGTCGAGCTGCGCACGCTCAAGAGCGGCGCGCACTCCGGCAGTTTCGGAGGCGCGGCGCCCGACGCGCTGACTTCGCTGTGCAGGCTGCTCGCCACGCTGCACGACGAGAACGGCGACGTCGCGGTGTCCGGGCTCCGCAGCGGTGAGATTCCCGCATACGACTACCCGGAAGCGAGGTACCGCGCCGAGGCGAGTGTGCTCGACGGCGTCGGGCTCCACGGCACGGGGAGCGTCGCCGCGCGGGTGTGGGCCAAACCGGCGGTCAGCGTCCTGGCCATCGACGCCACGTCCGTCGCGGACGCGTCGAACACACTCGTCCCGGTGGCCAGAGCCAAGGTCGGCTTGCGGGTCGCGCCCGGCGACGACGCCGTCCGCGCGGGCGCCGCGCTCGCCCAGCACCTGACCGCACACGCGCCCTGGGGCGCACGGGTGTCGGTGACGGTCACCGAAATCGCGCAGCCCCACGCCGTCGACACCTCGGGCCCCGCATTCGCGGCGGCCAGGCGCGCCTACCGGGACGCGTACGGCAACGACGTGGTCCACATCGGCAGCGGCGGCAGCATCCCCTTCGTCGCCGAGTTCGCCACCGCCTTCCCCTCGGCGGCGATCCTGATCACCAGCGCGGGCGCGGACAACGAAGCCAACGCACACGGCGCGAACGAGAGCGTGCACCTCGCGGAGTTCGAACGGGCCTGCCACGCCGAAGCCCTGCTGCTTACCGAACTCGCACGGCAAGCCACGGACGGCGGACGCCTTGACCTTCAGCCGGCGGAGTACTCGGAATAGATCCGGGCGACTACGCGACGCGCGTTCGCTTCCTCCTCATCGCACCGGCCCAGGGTCTGTACGCAGGTGATCAGCGCCTTCCACAGCGCCCAGCCGCGTCCTCGCGCCCAAGTCGCCTGGTCGACGGCCAGGCGTTCGCGGAAGGCCTGGCTCCCGTCGGCGGTCAGCAGTGTCCAGGCAATGGCCATGTCGCAGGACGGGTCGCCGACACCACAGGTCCCGAAGTCGATGACGGCCGCCAGCTCCCCGCCGTCGAGCAGGAGGTTCCCCGGTGCGACGTCGCCGTGAAACCAGACGTCCACCTCGTCCCAAGGGGCGTTCAACGCGGTCCGCCAGATCTCGCGGGCCAAGCCGACGTCGATGTGGCCGTCCAGTGCCGTGAAAGCGCACTGGGTCTGCGCGTCGTAGGTGCGCAGGGTGGCGCCCCGGAACCAGTTGTGCTTACCCGGCTGGGGGCCGCTGGCGGCATCGACACTCTGCAAGGCTGCCAGGAACCCTGCCAGGTCGAGTGCGAAGCGGACGGGATCGGAAATGCGATCCACGTTCGCGGGTTCGCCGTCGAGCCATCGGTAGATCGACCACGGGAACGGGTAACCCGCGCCGGGATCCCCCTGTGCCAGCGGGACCGGGATGGGTAGCGGCAGCCGGGGCCCGAGCGCCGGAAGCCATCGGTGTTCCTTGTCGACCGCCAAGGCGTACGCGGCCGCGCTCGGCAGCCGCGCCACCATCGTGTCGCCGAGGTGGAAGGTGATGTTGTCCCAGCCGCTCTCGGCCACGGGCCGAACCGGAAGGCAAGCCCACTGCGGGAACTGGTCGCCGACCAACCGGCGCACCTGCTCCGCGTCGACCGTGACGCGTTGGGGCCGAGGACCGAGATCCGGTGTACTGCTCAAGCGGCATCCTCGCTGCATTCGGAAAGGGTGAGGTCTGAACGATAGCCAGTCGCGCGTTCGTGTCGATCGCATTTCACCGGTCGTACAGGAGGCCCCAGCGACCAGGCATGTCCTGGAGCCGTCCCGTGTCGGGGCGGGCGGTGTGGCGAGCAGCCAGGAGTTCGGCCAGATCCGCACGTCGTGCCCGTCGAGCCGGGCATACGCGCCCGTGCAGGTGGCGGTACCGGTGAACTTCACGTCGCTGAAGCTGACCTCCGCGCCGAACAGGGTGCTGTCGAAGTTCGCGTGGCGGCCGAACTCAGAACCGCCGAAGAGGGCTTTGCCATTGAAGCGGGTGTAGCGGAATCGCGCCTCGGCAAGCAGTTTCGTCTCGGTGAAGATCGCGCTGTCCCGCGAAAACCGCCTTGTTGAAGCCGACGAAGTCGTGGAAGACCGCGTCGTCGAACACGGCCATGTCGGCGAAACGTGCGCCGCCGAAGGTCACGTCCTGGTCGAACCGCGCGGCACGGAAGTAGTTGGCCAAACGCGCCGAGGTCGACGACGCCGACACCACCATCACCGCGGCCCCCGCGGCTCTGCAGTCGCTCGTGTTCGCCGAACGCACGGTCGCCGACGCCGAACAGTCAGGCAACATGACCACCACCGGCGACCGCGACATCGCCGAGCACCTGCTGCGTTCTTCGCAGCACAGCCAGGAAAGCACGACGCACTGCGGCCACAGTCGGCGTGCGCGGTTCTCACAGTGGCAGCAGCACGCCCACGTCCAGCTTCTCCGCCCTGTCCAGCACCCGGACCGCCGTCGTCACGTCGGTGACGCTGACGCCGATGGGGAAGGCGAGCACGGTCTCGTCGGCGCTGAGGCGGCCACGGTGCCGCCCGGTGACCACGTCCGCGAAGTCGACGGCTTCGTCGGCCGCGGTGAAATAGCCGTACTCCCGCAGGTGTTCGAGCTGGCCGAGATCGTCGGTGAACAGCCGCGAGACCGACCGCTGGGCCGCGTGTGTCCAATAGCAGTCGTAGTCGATGCCGATGCCCAGCTGGCCGGGCTCGAGCCAGTCGGGGGTGACCTGCCTTGCGGCGTCCGGCCGGATGGGGCCGCCGGTGACGACGACCCCCGCCGAGCGGAACACCGAGCGGGCGTCGGCGCATTCGACGACCTCGAAACCGCGGTCACGCATTTCCGTGGCGTAGCGGCGGAGTGCGGCCGGGTCGATGTCGAACGCCCTGATCTTCGCCAGCGCGGGCAGCACGCAGCTCAGGGCTTCGATGTGGGTGCGGCCTTGGACTCCGGTGCCGATCACGCCGACCGTGCCGGTGCCGGGAGCGGCCAGGTACTTCGCCACCACGGCACTGGCCGCCGCGGTGCGTTTCGCGGTGATCCAGGTGGCGTCCATGATCGCGCGCGGCAAGCCGGTCGCGTGGTCGTTGAGGAGCAGAAGCCCTGTCAGGTAAGGGTTTCCGCCACCGGCCTGCCACTTGCACGCGGCCGCGCCCGCCGCGGGCACGACGCTGCTCATCGCGCTGTAGAACCGGTCGGGCGAAGGGGCCAGCCAATGCTTGGCCGGCATCAGCACCCGGCCGCTCCCCTTTTCGCTGAACGCCTGCTCGACGGCTTCGACGACCTCGGCCATCGGCAGATCGACGGACTCCAGGTCGGCCCGCGACAGGTAGCGGACGGTCATCGCAGCAGTGCGGCGGTCACGGCGTCGTACGCCTGGGCAGCCGCCTGCACGGCCCGCTCCGAGTCCACGCCGTGCACCAGCACGTAGCCGAGCCGCCCCTTGGACGAGAGCACGGGCCGCACCCGCGCGCCACCGGCCACCGAGAACTCGACGCGGACCAGCCCCGGCACCCCGGCGGCGGCGTTGTGCGGCAACGTGGTGACGCACCGCGCGTCGACCGTCGAATACAGGTAGCGGATCACCGCCGCGTTCGGCGGCACCTTCGCCGGTTCGAAGGCGACGCCCGCGGCGTGCAGCAGTGCCTCGCGTGCCATGTCGCGGCCGGTGGCCAGCTGGACGAGCTCCCAGATCCGGTCGCCGCCGAGGCGCCGGTTGATCTCGATCACCGCAGGGCCGTCCTCGGTGCGGATGACCTCGACGTGTGACGGCCCCAGCCGGTGCCCGATCGCGGTCAGCGCGCGCAGCGCCTCCTCCCCCACCGCGGTGAGCGCGGGCGTGTCGAGCCTGGCGGGCACGATATGCCCGGTCTCGACGAAGTACGGCGCGCCCGTGGTGAGCTTCTCGGTCACCGCGACCACCTCGTGCCTGCCGTCCACGGACAGCGTCTCGACGCTGTACTCCTGGCCGGTCAGCAGCTTCTCGGCCAGCACCGCGCCGAAGCCGACGTCGCTGGCATGCGCCCACGCGGGATCGACGTCGTCGGTGCCGGTGACGGTGTGCACGCCGAAACTGGCGAAACCGTTGGCGGGCTTGACGATCGCGGGAAAGCCGTGCTCGTTCACGAACGCTGTGAGATCGTCCGGCCGCAAGCACACCCGGTACGGGACCTGGTGGCAGCCGCCCCCGTTGAGCAGCCGCCGGACCTCGCCCTTGTCCGCGCCGAGCGACTCGACCGGGCCGGGCATGGAGGGCACGCCGAGTTTGCGCGCGATCTCGCCGACCACGGCGAGCGAGGCCTCACGCAGGCCGATGACGAGATCCACCGGGTCCTCGGCGTGGATCTCCGCCGCCGCCCGCATGCCCTGGTCCAAGCCGGTGTAGTCGACTTCGACATAGCGGTGCGCCCAGGCGGCCTCACGCGCGTTGGCCGCTCCCGGCGCTTGCAGCAGGGAAACCCTGGCAGGCAGTCCGACCAGCTGGTTGGCCAGCTCCGGCCACGCCCCGAGTACGAGCAGGTGCATCTTCCACCGTTCCTAGTGTGCGAACAACTGTTGTAGGACAAGCTCTTTCGCGCGTTCGGCGGCCTCGGCAGCCGCTTCGCCGGTCTCCGCGACCGTCATCACGTAGCCCAGCCTGCTGTGCGGGGCGTCGGGCGTGCGCGCGATCGACGACGGCTGCGCCGTGACCTTGACCCGGATGAGCCCGTCGACCGAGTTCGCGGCGTCGACCGGCAGCTCGTCGGCGACCCGCCGCTCGGCGTCGGCGACGAGGTACGCGATCGCCGCGCCGCCCGCGGGCCGGTGCGTCGGCGAATGCGGCGCGCCTGCCGCGTCGAGCAGCACCTCGGTCATCAGGTCGCGGCCGGTGGCGAGCTGGATCAGCTCCCAGATCCGGTCACCGGCGAGCCTGCGGTTGATCTCGACGATCGCCGGGCCGTCCTCGGTGAGGATCACCTCGACATGCGACGGGCCGGTCTCGTGCCCGGCGGCGGTCAGCGCCAGCACCGTCTCGCGCACGATGGCGGCGTGGTCGTCTGCGCCGATCGCGGCGGGCACCACGTGGCCGACCTCGATGAAGTACGGCATGCCGGTGTGCTGCTTCCCGGTGACCATGACGACCTCGTGCTCGCCGTCGACCGAGCGCACCTCGACGCTGAACTCGGGGCCGATGAGGCGTTCCTCCGCGAGGATCTCCTCCTCGGTGGCGGCGGTGACGTGGCGCCACGCGGGTGCGACGTCCTCGGGCCCGGCCACCCCGTGCGCCCCGCCCATCACATAGGCGACCGACGGCTTGACGACGACCGAATGCCCGCATTCCGCGGCGAACGCGGCGAGGTCGTCCGCCGACTCGCACACGCGGTGCTTCACCACCCGGCAACCGCCCGCGTTGAGCAGCTTGCGAACCGCGTTCTTGTTCCTGGGCAAGGTTTCCACCGGCCCGGAGATGCTGCGGACCCCGAGCCGCGCGGCCACCGCCGCCAGTGCGGGCAGCGCGAGCTCGCGGAAACTCACCACCGCGTCGACCGGATCGGCCTGGTGGATCCGCTCGGCGATCTCCATCGCCTTGTCGTGGTCGTGGTAGTCGAGTTCGACGTAGCGGTGCGCCCACGCGGCCTCCCTGGCCGTGGCGACGCCGGGAGGCTGGATCAGGGTGACCCTGGCGGGCAGGCCGACGAGCCGTTCCGCCAGTTCCGGCCACGCGCCCAACATCAGCAGGTGCACGGTGTTACTCCTTCGCGTTTTCTACCGGGTTGACGAGTTTTCCGAGCCCCTCGATCGCCACGGTCACGGTCTGACCGGCGGCCAGCGGACCGGTGCCTTCGGGAGTCCCGGTGAGGATGACGTCACCCGGTTCGAGCGTCATGACCGCGGACAGCCATTCGATGAGGCGGGGGATGTCGTGGATGAGCCGCGCGGTGCTGCCCTTCTGCCGCACCTCGCCGTCGACGAGCGTGCGCACCAGCAGGTCGGCGGGGTCGAGCTCGGTCTCGATCCACGGGCCCAGCGGGCAGAACGTGTCGAAACCCTTGGCCCTGGTCCACTGCCCGTCCGAGCGCTGGTATTCGCGGGCACTGATGTCATTGGTGATCGTGTAGCCGAAAACGACATCGTAGGCGCGTTCCCGCGACACATGGCGGGCCTGGTCGCCGATGACGACGGCGAGTTCCCCTTCGAAATCCACCTGACCGGCGCAGGCGGGCAGCACGATCGCCGCCCCGTCACCGACCACACTGGACGGTGGCTTCGAGAACACCAGCGGATCACCCGACGGCTCGGCGGATTCCCCGCCTGCCGCGAAATTGCGGCCGACGCCGAGGATCTTGGTCGGCACGACGGGTGCCAGCAGCCGCACCTCGCCGAGCGGGTACCGCTGCCCGGTCAGCGCGAGCGTCCCGAACGGCGAACCGTCCACAACGGACACTTGGGTGTTCTCGAGCACACCGTAGGCGGTGCTTTCACCGTGTGCGAACCGCACGATGCGCATGCGGGTCTCCCTCCACTCGTCAGTCGGCCACGGGGACCGGTTGGTTCACCGGCACCCTGCTGAACAGCGCCAGCGCGACCGCGCCGACGACCAGCAGCCCGGCGCTGAACACCCAGAACAAGGTCCGGGAGGCGGGGTCACCGCCCAGCAGTGCGCCGGCGAGCAGGCTCACCGCGACACCGGCGACCGACCACGCGGTGGTGATGAAGCCGAGGTACACCCCGGTGGCGCCCTTCGGCGCGAACCGCACGGCCACCGCCTCCGACGCGCAGATGTTGATCAGCTCGCCGACGGTGATCACCAGGATGCCCGCGTACAGCGACCAGCGGCCCGGCGCGAGGCAGACCAGGCAGCCCGCGGCCATGATCGCCGATCCCGCGCCCAGCAGCCGAAGCCGCTGCTTGTGGTCGAGCTTGTCCACCCACCGGCCGCCCATGGTGCCGAACGCGACCACCATCGCCGCGTTGAGCGAGTTGATCAGGCCGACGTCGAAGTAGCCGAGGTGCTTGGCGTTGGCTTCCAGCGGCAGCGCCGAGACGAGCAGCGAAATCCCGTACCACAGCGGAATCGTCAGGCTGCAGTACACGAGGAACTTCGGATCCCTGATCGCCTGGCGTGTGCTGTGCCAGATGGACTTCCCGGTCGCGGCCCTGGTTTCGGCGTGCCTGCCGAAGCGCCGGTACGCGCTGATCGCGCTGACGACGTAGGCGAGCGCCGACATCGCCAGCACGATCCGCGCCGAGTGGTCGGCCACCAGCGCCGCGATCAGCGGGCCGAGCAGCGCGCCCACGTTGGTCGCGACGTAGAACCCCGCGAGTGAGGACGCGGCCGCGTCGTCCGAGGCCTCGGCGAGCACGACCCGGCTCGCCGTGTTGTAGACCGCGCCGCCGACCCCGTCCACCACGACCGCGATCAGCCAGATCGAGAACGTGATGGACGAGCTCAGCAGCACATAACCCACCGCCTCCGCCGCCAGCCCTGCCACCAGCAGCTTCGCGCCGCCGTAGCGGTCGCACAGGATGCCGCTGGGTATCGCCATGCCGCGCCGGAACAGGGCTTGCGCGGCGAGCAGGATCCCGACTTCGGCCACCGTCATCGACCCCGCGCGCAACGCGACCACGGCGAGCAGCGGGATGGTGAGGTAGAAACCGAAACTGGTGATCACCCGGGTGGTGGCGATGAACCGTTTCGCGGAGAGTTCGGGCACTGGGTCTCCTTCGGAGGTGGAACGCGAGACGAGCCGTCGAGCGGATTTACTCGACCAGGAAACGGATCGACCGCAGCAGGCCGTCGAACCGCTTGTCCAGTTCCGCCTCGGAGTCCGCGGTGAACATGACGTGGCCGTGGCCCTGGAAGGTGTGCGGCGGCACGTTCAGGAAGTCGCCTGGCTTGCGGTAGATCTCGATGTCGTGGACGTTCGGGTCGGCGTCGGCTTCGGGGAGACCGGTGATCTCGGTGAGCTTGCCGGCCTCGCTCGGGAAGATGTTGCGGAAACCGGTCCACACCGGCTTTTCCCACGGCTCGACCACCGGGGTGCGGCCCATGGCGAGGTCGAGCACGCCCTCGACCATGTCGACACCGGTGCTCAGCTGCACCGAGCGGTAGATCGGCCCGCCGCCGAGGCGCGCGGCGGCTTCGAGGATCACCGGCTCCTTGCCGTCACGCAGGCGGAATTCGACGTGCGTCGCGCCCGTGTCGATGCCGAGTGCCTTGTGCGCGGCCGCGGTGGCGGCGTAGAGCACGTCCACCTGCTCGGGCGAGAGCCGCGTCGGGGTGCAGGCGTAGACCTCTTCGAAGTACGGGCCTGTCGGCAGCGGCTTGTCGTGGATGGCGATGCAGTGCGTCTCGCCGTTGACCACCAGCGACTCGACGCTGATCTCGACGCCCGGCACGAACTCCTCGACGAGGATCGCCAGTCCGTACTCCTCGACCGCGTCGCGGTAGAGCGGGTCGTAGTCGAAGCCGTCCCACGCGCCGTCGCGGATGAAGTCGAAGAACTCGTCGAGCTCCGCCTCGTTCTCGATGCTGCGGACGTACATGCTACCGCCGCCGATGAACGGCTTGAGGATCAGCGGATAGCCGACCGTCTCGGCGACCTTCTTCGCCTCCTCGACCGTGCGGGCCAGCCCGAAGCGCGGCTGCGGGACGTTGCCCGCCTCGGCGAACGCCTCACGCATCGCGTACTTGTCACGCGCGATGTAGGCGGTGCGGGGGCTCACGTGCGGCAGGCCGAACTCGGCGGCGACGGCGGCGGCCGACGGCACGCTGTGCTCGACGAACGTCAGCACCGCGCGGATCGGCTCGGTCTCCTCCTCGGCCAGCCGCTTCGCCACCTCGACGGTCTCCGGGATGCTGGTGGTGTCGGCGAGCACGACCCTGTCGACGTATTCGTGCTCCCAGGTCGGCTCCTTGACGATCAGCAGCAGGCGCTCGCCGTGCTCGCGCGCGTAATCCCTGGCCCTCGCCAGGTGCCTGCGGCGGCTCAGGTTCTTCGTGTGCAGCAACAGGATGCTCATGCTTTCCGTTCTCCTTGCTTGGTGACGATGAAGTCGGGTGCGCCTTCGTCGGCGGGCACCACGCATTCGACGAGGGTGGGCCCGGTCCCGGCGACGGCCTCGTCCCAGACGGCGTCCAGTTCGGCGCCGGAGCCCACGCGCAGGCCGCGCCAGCCGAACGCGGCCGCGATGGCCTGCCAGTCGAGCGAGCCGAACCCGGCGCTGACCGGTCCGCCGCCCAGCAGGTCGACCGCGTGCCGGTCGATCAGGCCGAGCCGCTCGTTGTTGAGCAGGAAATAGGTGATCGGCAGGTCGTTGCGGACCGCCGTCTCGAACTCGTGCATGGCGATCGAGAGGCCGCCGTCGCCGCCGATGCCGAACACCCTGGCGTCCGGCCTGGCGAGCTTCGCGCCGAGCGCGGCAGGCAGCGCGTAGCTGATGCTGCCGCTGCCGCGCGGGGTCAGCAGCCGCTGCCTGCCACCGGAGAACCGGATGGCCGCGCCCGCCCAGCCGCTGGACACGCTGGCGTCGGCGACCACGATGTCCTCTTCGCCGAGTTCGCCGGAGAGCCGGTTGCACAGGTGATCGGTCAGGCCCCTGTCCCAGAACACCGGGCTCGCCACCGGCAACGGGCCCGGATAGCGGTAACCGGCCAGTTCGCCGGTGAGCGCCCGGCAGAACTCGCCCGCGTCGGCCAGCACCGGCACACTCGGATGCCCGCGCCTGGCCAGCTCGGCAGGGCTCGAGTCGACGTGCACCACCACCTGGCCTTCGCGCGGCCACCGGTACTTGTCGGTCGACTTGTCACCGAGCTTCGTCCCGATCGCGAGCACGACGTCGGCGCAGCGCACGAAGTCGTTGGCGGCGAAGGAACCTTTCGCGCCGGTGACGCCCGCGGCGAACGGCAGCCGCTCGTCGACGGCGCCCTTGCCGTTGAGCGTGGTCGCGACCGGCAACCCGGTCGCCGCCACCAGGTCACGCAGCTCGGCGGCCGCGTCACCCTGGTGCACCCCGCCGCCCGCGACGATGACCACCGACCGCGCGGTACGGACGTGGTCGGCGATCAGCGCCACCGCGGCCGCGGTGGGCGCGGCGCGCAGCGGTTCCTGGACGGCGGACGCGGGACGGGCGTCCGCCACCGGCGCGGCCAGCACGTCGGACGGGATCTCGACGAACACCGGGCCGCCTCGGGGAGCGGCCGCGGTGTGCACCGCGCTGACGAGGTGCCCCGCGACGTCCTCCGGCAGCTCGACGCGTACCGAATCCTTGGTCACCGCGCCGAAGAGCTCCTGCTGCGCGCACTCCCCCGTGGTCCACCGGCCCGCGTTGGTCCTGGACACCCCGCTCGCGACGAACACGAGCGGGGTGGAGCTGTTGTACGCCTCGAGCAGCGCGGGCACGGTGAACGGCGAGCCGATCCCGCCTGGCGCGTCGCAGACGCCGACCTCACCGGAGATCCGCGCGTAGGCCTCCGCCATGTAGCCGGCGCAGCGCGGGCAGCGCGCCATCACGTGCCGGATCGCGTCCTGCCGCTGTGCCGCGAGGTAAAGGGGCAGCGAGGTCTCGCCGGGGAACCCGACCACGGTCCGCACCCCGGCCGCCGCGAGCCCGCCGAGCACGGCGTCGGCCGCGATCGGCGCAGGCGCGGCGGCAGGCCGCGGCTGCTGGACCGGATGGGCGAGCTGGGTCATGCCGCGTCCGCCGTCCAGGTGGAGTACGCCTGGGGGATCTGCACCGCTGGCCGGTCGGCGCCGGTGAGGTTCACCAGCACCACGGAGTCCTTGCCCAGCACGCCTTCGCGGGCAGCCTTGATCGCGCCCGCGAACGAGGTCGCGCTCGCGAAGCACGGACGCAGGCCGACGCTGTCGAGCAGCGCGCGTGCCTCGTGGATGCCCGTTTCCGGCGCCGCGAGGATCCGGCCGCCGCTCTGCTGGCACAGTCCCCTGATGTACGGGTAGGTGCCGGTCGGGTCGCCACGCAGGATCGCGTAGGCCAGTCCCTTCGGCTCGCGGATGATGTGGCGCTCGGCGATCGCGTCGACGTCCTCGCCGAAGGCGTGTGCCATCGGCGCGCAGCTTTCCTGCTGCACGGCCATGAACGCGGGCAGGCGATCCATCCTGCCGAGCTCGCGGTACTCGATGGCGCCCTTGAACGCCCCCATCAGGCCCATTCCGCTGCTGATCGCCTGGAAGACGAAGTTCGGCTGCTCGGTCATGGCGTCGAACGCCTCGAGGTAGGCGAGCTTGAGGCCTTCACGGCGGGCGTAGTTGAAGAAGCCGCCTTCCCAGAAGTAGCCGTTGTCCTTGGCGTACTGCATGCCGACCTTGCCGGCCGCGACGAACGCGCCGTCGACGACGTGCGTCGCGATCGCGGGGTGGTCCTCGTAGTTGAGGCGGTTGACGAAGTCACGGCCGACGAAGATGTTCAGGTTGAACCCCGGGCGCAGCTGAACGCCGCGGGCGTACGCGGTCGAGCTGTTGCCGGTCGAGGAGAGCACCAGGTCGCGCACGCCGAGCTCGGCGAAGCGCGCCAGCCCGACCGAGGCGATCCGGTCCTTGGTCGAGTAGGTCGGGTTGGCCGACTCGTCCTTGAACCACAGCTGCCCGATGCCGAGTTTCTCCGCCAGCGACGGCACCTGGAAGCACGGCGTGTTGCCCTCACCGAGCCAGCCACTGTTTTCCTTGTCCCGCAAGGGAAGCAGCGGGAAGTAGCGGCGCAGCACGTCCGGGGTGACCTCGGCGTCGAGGCGGACCTGGCCGAGGTCGTAGACGGCGTCGACCGCGCCCTTGCACTCGGGGCACCGGTTGAGCCGGGGGTCGGTCACCTCGGTCTCGCAGAGTATGCACGCGAGCTTGATCACCTTGTCCCTGCCGACGGCGGTGCCGTGGTTCTTGCGGACAAGACTTTCGTAGTTGAGCGTCGGAACAGACACAAAGTCCCCCAAAGGAAGTCGAGCCGGTCAGCCGGCTGCCAGCCTGATGCCGCCGCCGACCTCGAGCCCGAGCTCGACGCCGGTGTCCAGCCGTTGTGCGGCGATCAGAATGTTGTAGTGGTTGGGAAAGTGGGTCTCGTCGAAGCCGTGCACGGTGCCCAGCAGGTGCTCGCCGGAGCGCAGTTCGTCGCCGACGGCGAGCACCCCGCCGTCGAGGATCTCGGCGAAGCCCAGGTAGGAGACGTCGTCCATGGGCTCGGAACGGTCGGCCGAGGGCGTGCAGAGGATGAATTCGTGGATCTCGCCTGCCCGCAGGCAGCGGGTCCTCCACGCGCTCGGCACCATGCGCCTGTCATTTCGGCGATGCCGCATGACCGCCGACCAGCGCGCGGATATCACACACCGGCTCCCGAACATGCCCGCCGTCCGATTCGGCGACTCCTGGACAATTTCGCCCACAGTAAGTCCTCTCGCGATAAATCAATTCAGCCTGGCGCTCACCTACATTTCACTTCGTTGAAATGTATCTCGCGCAAATCGGACATTTGGGCCGGTTTCAGCGATCTGTCAGCGGCCTGACAGCGATACGACAGCCCAATTCCAGCAAACCCGGTCGCAGGCATGCCGAATACCGGTGGTACGACCCGCACACGCGTCGCACCGCCCCCCGTTTTTCGCCTCTCCCCCTCGTCAGCGCCGCCTTCCAGCCGCGCACCCCTGGCTGAAATTCAACTTACCCGGCCGATTCGACCGGTCAAGGAGGACGCGCCGATTCACTCGATCTGCCTAATCCCCAAGGTGTAACGACCCTCGATTCGCCACCATATATATCTATGGATTCAGCAGCGCTGAACAGTTCAGTAAAGGCGCGCTAAATGGTGCGGCACGTTCCGTGGCCAGGTGGCCTTGGACGCTCGTTCCAATCCACAGACGCTTAACAGTACTTTTTGGTCTTGCTTGACGTCCCCGAAATTCGTGGCTACTGTTCGAATCGAGCCGCGGGCAGGATCTTGCCGCCGCGACTGGGGAAATAAACGACAGGCGTTCGCGTGCATGGGGGCACGCCACACCGGCACCGGGCAGGGCTCTGCCGCCCGATGCCGAAGAGCACCGACGCACGCCTGCGCATTCGCCGAGCAACAAAATTTCTAGGGGGATCGACCATGCGCGAATTACAAGTCGCCGACTTCACGATATCCGACGAAACCGACGCCTATGTGATCGCCGAGATCGGCCACAACCACGAGGGTGACCTCGGCAAAGCCATCGAGCTGGTGCGCCGGGCTGCCGCCGCCGGCGCGAACGCGGCCAAGCTGCAGAAGCGGGACAACCGCTCCCTCTACACCCGTGAAATGTACGACCAGCCCTACACCGGCCGGAACAGCTATGGCGCCACCTACGGCCTGCACCGGGAGGCACTGGAGTTCGGCCGGACGGAGTACGTGGAACTGCAACAGCTTTCCGCCGAACTGTCCATCGATTTCATCTCCACCGCCTTCGACTTTCCCAGCGTCGACTTCCTCGCCGACGTCGGCGTGCCCGCCATCAAGCTCGCCTCCGCCGACCTGACCAACACCCCGCTGCTGGCGTACGCGGCCAAGACGAGCAAGCCGCTGATCGTCAGCACCGGTGGCGCCGAGATGGACGACGTGCGGCGCGCCGTCGAGACCATCCTCCCGATCAACCCGAATCTGGCGCTCCTGCAGTGCACCGCGGTCTACCCGGCCTCGGCCGCGGATCTCAACCTCTCGGTCATCACCACATACCGGCGCGAGTTCCCCGAGGTCGTCGTCGGCTTCTCCGGGCACGACGACACCCCGGAGGCGAGCTACACCGCCTTCGCGCTCGGCGCCAGGGTCGTCGAGAAGCACTTCACCCTCGACCGGGCCAGGCCGGGCAGCGACCACCACTTCTCGCTGGAGCCGTCCCACCTGACCGAGCTGGTCGAGGGACTGCGCCGGACGCGGGAATCACTGGGCTCGAACGTCAAGCGCCAGCTGCCGGGCGAGGCGGGCGCGCTCCGCAAGATGGGCAAGAAACTGGTGGCCGCCTTCGATCTGCCCGCCGGTCACCAGCTCACCGAGCGCGACATCGCCATCAAGTCACCCGGCGGCGACGGCATGAAGCCGTATCTGCTGACCGAGATACTGGGCCGCACGCTGACCACCCCGCTCGCGGCCGACGCCGAGTTCTCCATGGGGCAGCTGAGCTGACGTGGAGACCGCGAACATCGACCTCGGCGGCGAGGTCGCCGTGGTCACCGGTGTGCTGGGCAAGCTGGGGTCCGTCTGGGCCTCGGCGCTCGCCGGCGCAGGCGCGACCGTGGTGGGGCTCGACCTCGCCGACACGGTCACGCCGGCACTGGCCGAGGTGCGCCGGAACCACGGCGAGGACAAGCTGGTGCTGCTCAAGGCGGACGTGACCGACCGGGCCGGGCTGCGCACGGCGCTCGAGGCCTGCCTGGCCGGTCCTGGCGCGCCGACGGTGCTGGTCAACAACGCCGGGATAGACCAGCCGCCGTCCGCGGCCGGTGAACGGTCGTGGCTTTTCGAGGACCTTCCGGACGAGCGCTCCGCCGGCGTGCTCGACGTGAACGCGCACGGAACGCTGCGGATGTGCCAGGTGTTCGGCTCGGAGATGGCACGCAGGGGCAAGGGCTCGGTCATCAACATCGGCTCGCTCTACGGCGGGGTCGCCCCGGATCCCCGGATGTACGACCATCTTCCGCTCGACCCGCCGTTCCTCAAGCCACCCGCGTACGGCATGTCCAAGGCGGGGGTCGCGGCGCTGAGCCGCTACCTCGCGGCCGCGTGGGGACCCGCCGGGGTCAGGGTCAACACCCTGTCCCCCGGCGGGGTCCTCGGCGGCCAGGATCCCGAGTTCCTGACCAAGTTCAGCGCCAGGGTGCCGATGCGGCGGCTCGCCGTCGCACCCGACCTGGCCGGGCCGCTGCTCTTCCTGGCTTCCGGGCTCAGCAGCTATGTGACGGGCACGGAGCTCGTCGTCGACGGCGGGTTCACCGCGTGGTGAGCCACGGAAGACTTCACGGAGGAAATGTGCGATCGAAGCTGAGCTGGCTGCCGCGCGCCGAGTTCGACCGGGTCCGCGCCGGGATCGACCAGCGGCACGACCGGGCCAGGGCGTTCGCCGCGATGAGCCGGATCAACACGCTCTACATGATCATGAAGGCAGGCTCGGGCCACATCGGGTCCAGCTTCAGCGCGGCGGACATCGTGAGCTGGCTCTACCTGCAGGAGCTGCGCAGGCCGTTCGAGTCCGACGGCGACCTGTACTTCTCGTCGAAAGGCCATGACGCACCAGGGCTCTACGCCGCGCTGATCGGGCTCGGCGCGCTGCCGGAGGAGACGGTGCACGAGCTGCGCAGGCTCGCCGGGCTGCCCGGTCACCCTGACGTGCACACCCCGCACATGCCGTTCAACACCGGCTCGCTCGGCATGGGCATCGCGAAGGCGAAGGGCGTGATCCTCGCGAACCGGCTCAGCGGCGTCGACCAGCGGGTCTTCGTGCTCACCGGTGACGGCGAGCTGCAGGAGGGGCAGAACTGGGAGTCGCTCGCGGGCGCCGCGCACCGCGGCATGGGTGAGCTGACGGTGATCGTCGACCACAACAAGATCCAGTCGGACACCTGGGTGCGGGACGTCAGCGATCTCGGTGACCTGGAAGCGAAATTCACCGCGTTCGGCTGGCAGACACTGCGCTGCGACGGAAACGACCCGCTGGCGCTGGACATCGCGCTCGCCGCCAGGCGGGACCGGTTCCCCGAGTCACCGGTCGCGATCATCGCGGACACGGTCAAGGGCGCGGGCTGCCCGACCTTCGCCGCCACCACGACCATGGCCGACGGTGACCGGCTCTACCGGTTCCACAGCGGGGCCCCGCATCACGACGACTACGTCAGCGCGCTCGGCGAGCTGGTGACCGTCGCGGACGAGCTGCTCGACCAGTGCGACCTGTTCCCCCTCGAGCTGCGGTCCGCGGAGCGCCAGGTGGTCGCGAAGCCGAACGGCCCGAAGCTGCCGGAGGTGTACGGCCAGGCACTCGTCGAGCTGGCGGAATCCGACGAGCGGGTGATCGCGCTCGACGCCGATCTCGTGCTCGACACCGGGCTCATCCCGTTCTCGGACAAGTTCCCGTCCCGGTTCATCGAGTCGGGGATCGCCGAGCAGGACATGGTCTCGGTGGCAGGCGGGCTCGCCGCGAAGGAGCTGCTGCCGTTCGTGCACTCGTTCTCGTGCTTCCTGCACGCCCGCCCGAACGAGCAGATCTACAACAACGCCACCGAGGAACGGAAAGTGGTGTACGTCGGCTCGCTGGCGGGCGTGCTCCCCGCCGGGCCCGGCCACTCACACCAGGCCGTCCGCGACATCTCGGCACTCGGCGCGGTGCCCGGCCTGGTGCTGCTCGAACCCGCTTCCCCCGCGCAAACCCGTGCGGCGGTGGACTTCTGCGGCAGCACCAAGGACAGCGTCTACTTGCGACTCGTCAGCGGCCCCTGCCCGGCCGAGGTCGCGAGCCTGCCGTCGGAGCCGCTGGTGACCGGCGTCGGGAGCGTGATCCGCCCCGGCGGGCGGACGGTGGCGATCGGGTCGGGCCCGGTGGTGCTCACCCAGCTGCTGCGCGCGGCGAAGCACCTGCACGTCAGCGGCGAGCTGGAGCTGACCGTGATCAACCTGCCGTGGCTCAACCGCGTCGACCCGGCGTGGCTCGAGGAGGTGGCGGCGGGCGCTGACCACCTCTTCGTGGTCGAGAACCACTACACGCACGGCGGCCAGGCGGACCTCATCGCCAGGGCGCTGCTGGAGCTCGCACCGGCCAGGATGCCCCGCGTGCGCGGCATCGGGCTCACCGAGATCCCGCAGTGCGGCAACGACGAAGAGGTGCTCACCGCGCACGGCCTGCACGCCGACCAGCTCGCCGAGCTGGTCAAGTCCGCCGAGCTGCTCAGCGACCACTGAAGCGAAAAACCCAGTACCGAAAGGGAAACCACGTGAAGACCGTCTACAACGAACTCGTCAGGCCGTCGCAGCAGATCCTCGACGCCTACCAGGACGTGCTGACCAACTACAGCCCGAGCTGCCTGGTCACCGACGCGATGAAGCGCGTCGGCGCCATCGGCGGGCTGTTGCCGGTCAAGGCGTCGCACAAGATCGCGGGCCCCGCGCTGACCGTGAACCTGTCGATCGACGACCTCGTCGACTGCATGCCGGTGCTCGCCAGGGCGAAGCCGGGTGACGTGATCATCATCGCCTGCCACGAGACCACCAGGACGGCGATGTGGGGCGGGCTCATGTCCACCCTGTCGCAGAAGGCGGGCATCGCGGCGGGCATCGTCGACGGCGCCATCCGCGACGTCGACGAGATCCGCGACCTCGACTTCCCCGTCTGGTACCGCAGCACCGTCCCGCGCCCCTCGCCCACCGCCGTGCACGACCGCACGGAACCCGTCCAGGTCAACGTGCCGGTGGTCATCGGCGGCCAGCTGATCCAGCCGGGCGACATCGTCGTCGCCGACGAGAACGGCATCGCCGTGGTGCCGTCGGCCGACGCCGAGGAGGTGCTCGAGGGCACCAGGCTGAACATCAGCAAGGAGGCCATGATCCGCGACAAGATCAACTCGGGTGCCTCGGTCACCGAGCTGCTCGCCGAGTTCGGTCACCTGTGAAAGGCACTCCGATGCGTTTGTACCTCACCGGGTCCGACGGGATGCTCGGCACCGCGCTGCGTGCGGCGCTGGCGGGCGGCGAGTGGACGGTCAAGGGCGTCTCGCACAAGGACCACGACATCGCCGACGCCGACGCGGTGGCCTGCTCGATCCGCGAGTTCGGGCCGGACGTCGTGGTGCACGCCGCGGCGCACGCCATCGTGGACGACTGCGAGAACGACCCCAAGCTCGCCATGCGGGTCAACATCGCCGGAGTCCGCAACGTCGTCGAGGCCTGCCGCGAGACCGGCGCCAGGCTGGTCTACATCTCCAGCGACTACGTGTTCGACGGCATCGAGCCACCCGAAGGCGGCTACACCGAGACGGACACGCCGAATCCGGTGAGCGTGTACGGGCTGACCAAGCTCGCCGGCGAACGGATCGCGTCCGCGCTGCCGGACAGCCTGATCGTGCGGACGTCCTGGCTGTTCGGCGGCACGGACGAACGCACGGACAACGTGCTCGCGATGGTCGGGCGCGCCCGCGCGGGCCTGCGCTCGGAGCTGATCGACGACCAGTTCAGCTGTCCGACCTACACCGTGGACCTGGCCGCGGCGCTGGTCCATCTGCTGACGCTGGCCCCCGCTCCCGCAGGCACGGTCCACGTGGCGAACGCGGGTGCGGCGAGCTGGCACCAGGTCGGCGTGCACACGCTGGCCACGCTCGGCGAGGCGGTGGCGGCGGACCTCGGGCCCGACGCCATCGCGCTGGCCGACTGCAAGTTCGACGGCGGCAGGCCGGTGAACTCGGCGCTGAGCACGGCCAGGCTGGCCGGGCTCGGCCACCGCATGCCGCACTGGACGGACGGCATCGAGCGCTTCATCGCCGCACTGGAGGAACGACGATGAAACCCTTGTGGCGCAACTGGTCCGGCAGCGCGCACTGCACACCGCGCTACTTGCTGACCCCGCGCGGCGAAGCCGAGGTCATCGACGCGGTGAACCTGGCCGCCCGCAACGGGCTCGGTGTCCGCGCCGCGGGCACCGGGCACTCGTTCAACCCGCTGGCCTGCACAGACGGCATCCTGCTCGACCTGTCCCGGTTCGCCGGGGTGACCGAGATCGACCGGCAGGCAGCCACGGTCACCGTCAAGCCGGGCACGACGCTGCGGCAGGTCAACGCAGCGCTGGACCGCGAAGGCATGGCGCTGCCCAACATCGGGTCGCTGGTCGACCAGACGGTGGCCGGCGCGATGTCGACCGGCAACCACGGCTCCGGCATGGCGCACGGCCCGCTGTCGACCACGCTGAAGAGCCTGCGGATGGTGACCGCCGACGGCACCGCGAGCCGGTACGACAGCGCGGGCGATCCCGAGGTCTGGCGCTGCGCGCGCACCGCGCTCGGCACGCTCGGCGTCTTCACCGAGCTCACGCTGGCCTGCGTGCCGAAGTTCAATCTGCTGGTCAAGCGGGCGGAGGTCGGGTTCGACGAGTTCCGCGAACAGGCGGGCGAGTGGCCCCGCAGCGCGGACCACGTCCAGCTGAACTGGAGCCCGTGGCACGACGCGATCTCGCTGCGCTCGCTGCACCGCACCGACGCGCCGATCAGCACCGGCTCCCGGTTCAAGCCGTATCGGACCACTGTGGACGAACTGCGCTGCGGGATCATCGGCCTGGCAGGACGTTTCCACCCGCCGTCCGTGCGCGCACTGTCCGATCGGGACAGTGGACCGGCTGGCCCCGACCGGCCGTGGGTGTCCTCGAGCGCCGACGCGTTCGCGTTCGCGCAGCCGATCAAGTTCCTGGCGCTGGAACACGCACTGCCACTGGCGGACCTCGCACCGGCGCTCACCGAGCTGCGTGGGGTGCTGCGCCGGGCGGGCGCCTACTCGCCGTACAGCGTGCTGGCCAGGGTCGGCGCGGGCGACGACGCGCCGCTCAGCCCCGCGTACGGCCGCGACACCGCGTACGTCAACGTCACGGTGCCGAGGCCGACGGCATACCACGGGATCCTGCGGAGCGTCGAGCAGGTGCTGCGCGGCTTCGGTGCCAGGCCGCACTGGGGCAAGGCGCACACCGCGACCGCCGAGGTGCTCTCGCCGCGCTACCCGGAATGGCAGTTGTTCCAGGACATCCGGGCGAAGCTGGACCCGGACGGCCGGTTCGGCAACGACTACGTCAACGGCGTGCTCGGCCCGGTACACGGCACAGGAAGGGCGGGGCAGTGGCACTCGAAGCAGTTTTCTTCGACTTCGACGGGCTGATCTGCGACTCGGAGCGCGCCGCGCGCCGGTCATGGGAAGAGCTCTACGCGGAGTCCGGAGTGGACTTCACCGACGAGGTGTGGGGCCGGATGATGGGCAACTCAGCCGGCGAGGAGGTCGCCGTCGGCGATCTCGCGCTGCGCCGGGGTTCCGGGCTCTCCCCCGCCGAACTCGCCAGGCGCCGGGCACGCAAGGACGCGCTCGTCGCCGAGGAGCCGCTGCGCCCCGGTGTCGAAGAATGCCTGGACGCGGTGGCCGGGGCAGGCGCGCTGGCGGCCGTCGTGTCGAGCTCGGGGCTGCCGTGGGTCGGCGGGCACCTGCAGCGGCTGGGGATCAGGGACCGGTTCGCCTTCCTGATCACCGGCGAGCTGACAGAGCGGCACAAGCCCGCCCCCGATCTGTACCTGCTCGCGCTGCGGCGAGCCTGCGTCGAACCGGAGTCCGCGCTGGCCATCGAGGATTCGGTGGCGGGCGTCCGCGCCGCGCGCGCGGCCGGGCTGCGGTGCGTGGCCGTGCCGGGCGCGGCAGGCGGGCACCAGGACCTCGGCGAGGCGGACCTCGTGCTCGGAACACTGGACGGCTTCGCGGTGACCGAGCAGAAGGGTGCGGTCCGATGAGCATGGACTCGCTGGCCACAGGCGGCTTCGAGCATCCGAAGTGGCTGTGGCGCGACGGCGCGATGGTCGCGTGGGAACAGGCGACCGTGCACGTCAACGCGGTCGGGCACGCCTCGGTCGCGGCCGTGTTCGAGGGCATCAAGGCCTATCTGGCCGATGACGGCGAGCGGCTGCTGCTGTTCCGCCTCGACGACCATCTGGCCCGGCTCGCCGCGTCCGCCAGGCTGTGCCGCATCGCCATGCCGTACGAGGTGAGCGAGCTGCGCGAGGCCGTCGTCGAACTGCTGCGGGTCAACGACTGGCGCCAGGACACCTACCTGCGGCCGTGGGTCTTCCCGCGTGGCCTGATCCGTGAGCAGATGGTGCCCGCCGACGTGCCGTGCGAGGTGGTGATCGACAGCTGGCCGTTCACCACCAAGCTGCTGCGGCCCAGGGGGTGCCGGGCCGCGGTGAGCACCTGGCTGCGCGTGAGCGAGACGTCCATGCCGCCGAGGGCTAAGGCGTTTTCGAACTATCACAATGGCAGGCTCGCCATGCTGGAGGCCAGGGAGAACGGGCACGACTGGCCGATTCTGCTCAACGACCGGCACAAGGTGAGCGAGGGCCCCGGCGCCTGCATCGCGATGGTGCGCGACGGGGTCGTGTCGACACCGTCGCTCACCAGCGGGCTGCTCGAAAGCCTGACCAGGGCGACCGCGCTGACGCTGCTGGCGGAAGCCGGGATCGCCGTCGAGGAACGCGAGATCGACCGCAGCGAGCTCCAGCTGGCCGACGAGCTGTTCTTCCTCGGCACCGCGTGGGAGGTACTGCCGATCACGACGATCGACGGGCTGCGGGTCGGCGACGGGAAGATGGGGCCGGTCGCCGGGCTGCTGGAACAGCGGTACTCGGCCATCGTGCGCGGCACCCAGGGGCACGACGAGTGGCTGACCGAGGTCAGGTTCGACAGTTAAGCAGCGCTGAAGGGTTCGCCGCACAACGTTTCACACATCGCGGCGCCGCCGCGCGGCAGACTGGAGGGGTACGGGAAGCGGCCGGTTCAGGGGGAAAGTCATCGCCACGATCAAACGCGGCAGTCTGCTGCGGCTCGCTGCCGTCGCACTGCTTTGGGGCTCCAGCTTCCTGTGGATCAAGCTCGCCTTGCGTGGCTTCTCACCGGGGCAGATCGTGCTGGTCAGGCTCGCGCTGGGCGGGCTGTGCCTGCTCGCGCTGTGCGCCGCGCGCGGGCTCGCCCTGCCCAGGTCCCCACGGCTGCTGGCGAAGATCGCGGTCGCCGCGGTCTTCGCCAACTTCGTCCCCTATCTGCTTTACGGCATCGCCGAGCAGCAGGTGGATTCGAGCCTGGCGGGCGTGCTCAACGCCAGCACTCCATTGTGGACGATGGCGATCGCGCTCTGCGTCAGGCAGGAGAAGTCGGTCGGCGCCTGGCGCGGCGCCGGACTGGTGCTCGGCTTCGCGGGCACCCTGCTCTGCCTCTCGCCATGGGAGGCAGGCGGCGCGCTCGGCGGCGCGCTGCTGTGTCTCGCGGCCGCCGCCTGCTACGGGATCGGTTACGTCTACACCAAGCGGTTCCTGACCGGCTCCGGTCTCGACCCGGTCGCGATGGTGGCCGCGCAGCTGCTGGTGGCGACCGGGTTGTCCGCGCTGACGATCCCGGTCACGGGCATGCCGCCGGTGACCGTGCGCGCCGACGCGATCATCGCGCTGGTCATCCTCGGCGTGCTCTGCACCGGGGTGGCGTACCTGTTCAACTTCAGGCTGACCGTCGAGGACGGCTCGACCGTGGCGTCGACCGTCACCTACCTGCTGCCGATCGTCTCGGTGCTGCTCGGCATGGCGCTGCTCGCCGAACCGTTCCGCTGGAACGCCATCGCGGGCATGGCCGTCGCGCTGGCCGGTGTCGCGCTCGTGCGGCGCACCAGCGCTGCGGCACCACCACTTCAGCCGCCACCGGAACCGGTTTCGGCGAGGCCTGGATCAGGAAGAGAGGAAGACACACATGGATGACACCTTCGCCATCGGCGGTGACCTCGTGGTGCACCGGAGCGGTTTTGGCGCCATGCGGCTGACCGGCCCGAACGTCTGGGGCGACCCGGCGGACCGCGACGGTGCGATCGAGGTGGCGCGCCGCGCCGTCGAGCTGGGCATCACCTTCATCGACACCGCCGACGCCTACGGCCCCGGCAGCAACGAGGAACTGCTCGCCGACGCGCTGCACCCGTACGCCGACGGCGTCGTCATCGCGACGAAGGCAGGCCAGAGCCGTCCGGGCCCCGGCAAGTGGAAACCGCTGGGGCGCCCCGAATACCTGCGCCAGCAGGCGGAACTGAGCCTGCGCAGGCTCAAGCTGGAGCGGATCGAGCTGTACCAGCTGCACCGGATCGACCCGCAGGTGCCGGCGGCCGAGCAGTTCGGTGTGCTCAAGGAACTGCAGGACGAGGGTAAGGTCGGTCACCTCGGCCTGTCCGAGGTGACGGTCGAGCAGATCGAACAGGCGCGAGAGCAGATCCAGGTCGCCAGCGTGCAGAACCTCTACAACGTGGCCGAGCGCCAGCACGAGGCCGTGCTCGACTACTGCGAGCGCGAGAACATCGCGTTCATCCCGTGGCGCCCGATCTCCAAGGGCGAGCTCGCCACGGCGGACGGCCCGCTCGACCTGGTGGCGAAGGAACTCGAGGCCACGCCGTCGCAGGTGGCGCTCGCCTGGCTGTACCGGCGCTCCCCCGCCATCATCCCGATTCCGGGCACCTCGACGATCAAGCACCTCGAGGAGAACCACGCCGCCCTCGAGCTGAAGCTCACCGACGAGCAGTTCGGCAGGCTGTCGGAGATAGCCCCCGCCTAGCTCACGACCGCGCGGCCGTCACCAGCGCCTCGACGGCCGCGCGGATCGCGGGCCTGCGGACGGCCTCGTTGCGCCACAAGGCGAAAACCTGACGGCTCAGCACCGGCTCGACGCCGACGATCCGCACCCCCGGCGGGGTGCTGTCCCGGCCCAGCCGGGGAATCATCGCGACCCCGTTGCCGCCCGCCACCAGCGCCAGCTGCGTCGCGTACTCGGCGGCGGTGTGCGCGATGCGCGGCTGGACGCCGTGCTCGCGGATCGTGTCGAGCAGCCAGTTGTGGCACATCTGCCCGATCGACCAGGTCACCCACGGATCGTTGGCCAGCTCACCGAGTTCGACCGTCTCGCGCTCGGCCAGCGGATGCCCGTCGGGCAGCGCCACATCGGTGACGTCGTCGAGCAGGTGTTCCTTCATCAGCACATCGGGAATCTGCAGCGGCGACGTGAACCAGTCCTGCACCACCGCGATGTCCACGTCGCCGCGGACCACCCTCGGCAACGACTCTTCCGGCTCCAGTTCGGTGAACTCGACGCGCAAGTGCGGGTAACTCTCCCGCAGGCTGCGCAAAGTGCCCGACACCAGTCCCCGCGCGGCCGTCGGGAACGCGGCGATGGTCAGCGAGCCCGTCACGGCGCCCTTCTGCCCCTCCAGCGACGCCTCGGCCTCCCCCATCAGCAGCAGGATCCGGTCGATGTAGCCGACGAGCAGGCGCGCCGAGTCCGTCAGGCGCACGCTCCGCCCGTGCCGTTCGAGCAGCTGCTGCCCGACATCGCGTTCGAGTTTGGCCAGCCGTTGCGAGATCGCCGAGGTGGTGACGTGCAAAGCGTCCGCCGCCCCGCTGATGGAACCGTTACGGGCGACCGCGTGCAGTGCGCGCAGTTGCGCCAGATCGTGCATGCGCTCCAGTATATGGAAATCGACGCGGCCCACCCGCGTAATGCAATTACTGTCAGATGACCGAAATTCGGCGTCGCGAGTGGAACCATTCCACAGTCCACAAAGGACTCAACTCGCCACCGGTCATCCCAATGGTCCCTTTTGCCCGCCTTTCGAGGCTACGCTCAAGGGACGATCGCTCCGAGGATGACCGCGTCGATGAACTCCCCGTTCACCCAGCCGCCGAGCAGATCGTGACTGGCAGGCGATCTGGCTATGGCCGTCAGGGCGCTTCAGGCGGCATCCTGTGACGTGCGCCGGCTGGGTGGGTGTGACCAGCACGCTGAGTTCTGGCCGGCAAGGAGGAACGCATGGAAAGCGCGCCGAGCAGGACGGCGATGTTCGCGGCTGTGTCGCGTGGATTGTTCCGCCTGGAGACGGCGCCGCCGTGGGTACTGGACGATGCGCTGGCCCTGGTGCTTGTCGGCCCGGTATGGCAGCAGCTGCGAGACCAGTTCGATCCGCTGTTCCCCGACCCGGTCCGCCGCGAGGCCCGCGCGGCTGTCTGCACCCGCAGCCGGTACGCCGAGGACCGGCTGGCTGCCGGCGCCTTCACGCAGTACGTGATTCTCGGCGCGGGGCTTGACTCGTTCGCGTGGCGGCGGCCCGATCTCCTCGGCTCGCTGACGGTGTTCGAGGTTGATCACCCCGCCTCCCAGGCCTGGAAGCTCGAGCGGGTCAGAGATCTCGGCCTGCCGCTCAGCGACTCGCAGGTATTCGTGCCGGTTGATTTCGAGGCCGAACCGGTTCAGGACACTCTGGGCGCGGCCGGGTTCGACTGGGCGCAGCCGGCGATGTTCTGCTGGACGGGCGTCGCCCCCTATCTGACGGCACAGGCGATCGAGTCGACGTTGCACACGATCGCCGCGGCTGCTCCCGGGTCTGAGGTGGTGTTCTCCTACCTGACCGAGGACGCTGCGCTCGACGACGCGGGGGCGGAATACGCCCGTATCTACACCCCGATCGCGGCTTCTGTCGGCGAGCCTCTTCAACCCGGCTGGCCGGTAGCCGAGATCGAGAGACTGGTCAGCCGGTGCGGGCTGAAGGTCGTGGACCACCCCACACGTGCAGACCTCCAGCAGCGGTACTTCGCCGGCCGTACCGACGACCTGCGGCCCTATACCTTCGAGACCCTGGTGACCGCGCGGGTCACCTGAGCGAGGACTGATCCTCACCGGCTGAGCATGCCGGACGGGCCGGGACAGGGTGTCGCGGGCATCGCCGAGTCAGGTGTTGGCATCAGCCCACGGCCGTGACAGTTCGGCCGCCACCAATTTCCGCTTCATCATCGTGGCCATCGTGCCGTGCCCGGGTGCGGCCGCCACCGAGTTCGCCGCGAACGCAGCCTGCGAAAGCAATCGAGTGACGTGAGCCGACCGGGACAACCTCGGAAGCGCCGACGGCATGTGGGTGTGTGACGGGGCCGCCTCCGCCGCCCGCAACGTCAAATCCGACGTCGCGGGCGGCGCTTCCAGCGTGATGCTCGAGTTCTACGAATTCTCGGACAGACGCCGCGACTGGACACAGAAACTACGCCCGTAGTCGCGGCGGCGTGGCCCGGCCGTGTTCTGCGGCCGGGCCACGCAACCCGCGTCGATTCGTGAGGCGCCGTCCGCCGTCCGAGGCATTCGGTCATCGGCACACCACGTCGGAGTGGTTACCCGAGCGTACGGTTGTGCATCGCCCGCTGAGCGCGACGATGACGGGGTGACGGATCGCCTTCCGATACCGAAACAACCGGGCCGGCCACAGGAGCAATTGATCGCGGCGCTCGTGCCCGACAACGTCGAGCGGCGGGCGGCACCCGCACGCCTGCCGACACTGCCCGCCGCGCGCCGGCCGCGTGCACGAACGCGCACTGTTCCGTTCCCTCGGCTGGGACCCCGGCCGCTTCGAGCCCAACCGGCCCCTAGTACTCCGCGGCAGTCCACGAGCAACTCGATGTCGATGACCCGGTGGCCCCGCCGATGAGCTGCCGCATGTGTTCGAGCGACCGTCGACGAAACACCGATCGGCACGACACTCGGCGAAATCGGCTCACCCGCCTGACGACGTGGAACCACCTTTGGCGCGCCCACGCGCGGGCGTGGGATCCGCAGGCGTGCGCAAGTCGTCGAGCAGCTCCATCTGACCTGCCAGCACACCGGTCAAGATCTGCCGTGCGACCCGGAGCAACTCCGCTACCTGCGGGCTGGTCAGCGAGTAGTAGACGGCCGAACCTTCCTTACGGGTGACGACCAGGCCTGCCCGCCGCAGCACAGCCAGCTGCTGCGACAGGCTCGCCATCTCGATCCCCACCTCCGGCAGCATCTCCGAGACCGCGTGCTCACGCTCACTGAGCAGCTCCAGCACCCGGATCCGAACCGGATGGCCCAGTGTCTTGAAGAACTCCGCCTTGAGCTGATACAGCGGCCTGATCACGCTCACCCCCTCTTCACTTGGTCACACCTGACCGGTCGTCGGCCCACGCCAATCCTCCCCCAAGCCCGCGTGTAGCGAGTTGCGACACGTGGTAGTAGCATGGTTGTTAAGTTGCAAATCTTTGCAACTGCTTAACTATGCGAGAGTGGGAAGTGCCCGCCACCGAGGAGGTGCCGATGCGTGAGCCGACCGTCGCCGACGTCATGAATCCCCACATCGCAACCCTCGCACCCGAAACACCCTTCAAGCACGTGATCGGCATCATGATCGCCCGCGACCAGGCAGCCCTGCCGGTGATCGACGCCGCCGGCCGACCTGTCGGCGTCGTAGCCGAGGCCGACGTGCTGCCCAAACTGGAGTTCCACGCCGGTATCGTGCATCCACCGCCGGCAGGCGGGTCGCGTGCCCGTGCGCGCTGGCACAAGGCGGCCGCACTCACCGCCGCCGACCTCATGACCACGCCGACGATCATGGTCACGGCCGACACTCCGCTCAGCACCGCCGTCTACGCCCTCAGTGCCAGGCAAATACGGCAAGTCTGCGTCGTCGACGCCAACGAACTGCTCATCGGGATGCTGGCACGCCAGGACACCCTCCGTCCGTTCCTCCGCCCCGACGACACCATCCGCGCGGAGGTCGAACGCGAACTCGCCACGGCGATCCCGCACTCGTCCGGCGTCACCGTCGATGTCACCAACGGAATCGTCACCCTCGGCGGCGCCCGCGCTCCGGGCAGCGCGGTTCATCACGCGATCTCGGCGGCACACCACGTACCCGGTGTCGTCGCCGTCCGCAACAAGATGGGTCACGATGCCGACGACCTCCTGAGCGCCAGCGCACCCGAGACGGAGGAGAGCCCATGAGCCGCCCTCTCTATCAAGCAAAGGCCGACTTCTTCAAAACACTGGGTCATCCCGCCCGGATCCGCGTACTGGAGCTGCTGAGCGAGCGTGAACACGCAGTGGGCGAGTTGCTACCCGAACTGGAACTCGAGGCAGCGAACCTGTCGCAGCAGCTGGCTGTGCTGCGGCGAGCAGGCCTGGTCGTCACCCGTAAGGAAGGTTCGGCCGTCTACTACTCGCTGACCAGCCCGCACGTCGCGGAGTTGCTCCGCGTCGCACGGCAGATCTTGACCGGTGTGCTGGCAGGCCAGATCGAGCTGCTCGACGACCTGCGCGCATGAGCCACGGCCACCCACCTGAACCCTCCCCGCCTCCAGGTGGGTGGCCGCACCTTTACCCGAAGCAAGAGTCAGGAGCCGGCGTGCTGGGTTTGTGGCGCAAGATCCGCCGTACCGGACGAGTGGCCGAAGCAGCCCCTCCCCTGCCGGGCCCGGCCTTGCCCGCCGCTGCGGCCCTCGGCGGGTCGATTCAGGTACGACACGTGGATGCCGGTTCGTGCAACGGGTGCGAGGTGGAGATCGGGTCGGCGTTCGGCCCGGTGCACGACGCCGAACGCTACGGCGCGAGGCTCGTCGCCTCACCTCGGCACGCGGACGCGCTACTGGTGACGGGGCCTGTCACGCGGAACATGGCCGCACCGCTGCGCCGGACGTACGAGGCGACCCCGGCACCGCGGCTGGTCGTCGCCGTCGGCGACTGCGCGCGCAATTGCGGCGCGTTCGCCGGGGCGTACGGACTGGCGGGCGCGGTTTCGGACGTGGTACCGGTCGATCTCGAGATCGCGGGCTGCCCACCCCGGCCAGAGGCCATCATCGACGGGCTGCGGAAGATGACCGGCCGATGAACCTCGCCTCGCTCTCCTTCGCCATCGCGGCGGCCGCCGGGGTCTCGAGCACGATCGCGGCGCCGCTCGTCCCGAGGCGGGCACGCTCGGCGGTGACCGGCGCCGGGATCGCCGCGACCGGTGCCGCCGGAACGCTCGCCGGGGCGGCGGCCATGGCCGGGGACTCGTTCACACTCACCCTTGCCGGGGTGCTGCCGCTGTCGGGTGTCTCCCTCACGATGGACGCACTAGGCGGGCTGTTCGTCGCCGTCACGGGAGCCGTCGCGGTCGCCACCGGAATCTACGGGATCTCCTATGCCCGGCGGGGCCTGGATTCGCGGGCATTCCAAGCGGTACTTCCGGTGTTCGTGGTGGCGATGCTGCTGGTGCCGATCGCGTCCGATGTGGGCACGTTGCTCGTGTGCTGGGAGCTGATGGCCTTGACCTCGCTGCTGCTCGTCCTAGCCGAGCACCGCCACCACGCCGAGGTGGCGCGCGCGGGGCGCTGGTACGCGGTGATGACCCACCTCGGGTTCGTGACCATCCTCAGTGGACTGCTGTTGCTGGCCGCGCACACGGGTGGCGATTCGTTCACCGCGTTGCGAACGGCTGGGCCGCATCTGCCGCCCGTCATCGCGAGCGCGGTGTTCGTGATGACGCTGGCCGGGTTCGCGTCCAAGGCGGGGATCGTGCCGTTGCACGCGTGGCTACCGCGCGCGCATCCTGAGGCACCCAGCCACGTATCGGCGTTGATGTCGGCGGCGATGGTCAACCTCGGGGTGTACGGGATCGTGCGGGTCGACTTCGATCTGCTCGGCGGCGGGCCACGATGGTGGTGGCTGCTGGTGCTCGCGCTCGGCGCCGTGTCCGCGGTGTACGGGATTCTCCAGGCCGCGATGGGCACCGACCTCAAACGGCTGCTCGGCTACTCCACAACGGAGAACATGGGACTGGTGCTTGTCGGCGTCGGCGCGGCCGGGCTGTTCGCCGCCTCCGGCGACCATGAACTGGCGGCACTGGCGTTGGCTGCCGCGCTGCTGCATGTGACCGGGCACGCGGCGTTCAAGACACTGCTGTTCCTGGCAGCAGGATCAGTGCTGCGTGCGACCGGGAGCCGCGATCTCGACGCGCTCGGGGGTCTGCGTGCCGCCATGCCCGCGACCACCGCGGCGTTCGGGTGGGGCGCGCTCGCGGCCTCGGCGTTGCCTCCTGGCACGGCGTTCGTGTCCGAGTGGCTGCTGCTGCAGGCACTCGTCCATGGTCTGCCCTCCTCGGGAGTGACCACGGCGATCGCGATGCCGTTGGCGGTCGCGGCGGTCGCGTTGACAGCGGGGCTGGCGGTCGCGACCTTCGTCAAGGCGTTCGGTGTCGGCTTCCTCGCCAAGCCGCGCAGCGCCGACGCCGAGAAGGCTGGGGAAAGCCCGCCGACCATGCTCGCCGGCATGGGTGTCGCCGCGGCCGCGTGCCTGGCACTGGCGGTCGCACCCACGCTCGTACTCCCCGGGGTCTCCGCCGCGGCGTCCACGGCACTGACCGGCGCGCGACCGGCGGTCACCGGGAATGTCACGCTGCGGCTGACCGGGTTCGCCGGATCGCTGTCGCCGCTGATGCTGACCCTCGCGCTGGCGGCCGCCGTACTGCTCGTGGCCGCGGCGGCCCGGTCGGCCTCCGCCAGGCGGGCACGACGCGCGGCACGGTTGTGGGACTGCGGGGCCGGGCCGATGACGCCGCGGATGGAATACACCGCGACCTCGTTCGCCGAGCCTCTGCAACGGGTTTTCGACGACGTCGTGCGCCCCGAAACCGATGTCGACGTGACCCACCACCGCGAGTCGGACTACCTCGTCCAGGCCGTGGAGTACCGACGGCGGGTACCGGACCGGATCGAGCGGCGCCTCTACGAACCCGTGCTGGCCGCGATGTCGGCATGGGGGCGGGCGGGACGCCGTCTCGCGACCGGGAGTGTGCACCGCTATCTCGGGTACGGCTTTTACGCGGTATGCGGGGTCCTGCTGCTGGTGGCGGTGACACGGTGAGCGCGCTCGGAATCGTCGGTGGCGTGCTGCAGCCGGTCGTCGTGGTGGCCGCTTCGCCACCACTGGTCGGGCTGATGCGGCAGGTCCGCGCGAAGCTGGAAGGCCGCGCGGGTGCCGGGGTCGGCCAGCCGTGGCGGGATCTGCGCAAGCTGTTCGGCAAGGAACGGATCGCGCCACGTGGCACGAGCGAGGTGTTCCGGTTCGCGCCGCTGGTGCTGGTGGCGACGACGCTGGTCGTCGCGGTGGTGGCGCCGTTCGCGACCACTGGCTCGGCGCTCGCGTCGGTCGCCGACCTGTTCGCGGTCGTCGCGCTGCTCACGCTGGGCACGGTCGCGCTGGCACTGGCGGGGCTGGACACCGGCACGGCGTTCGGCGGGATGGGCGCGAGCCGGGAGATGACGATCATCGCGCTGGTCGAGCCCACGCTGCTGGTGGCGATCTTCGCGCTGTCGGTGCGGGTCGGATCGACCGACCTCGCCGCGATCGTGACCTCGACGCTGAACGACCCGGTGCGAGTGATCTCCCCGGCCAGCCTGCTCGCAGCGGTCGCGCTGATCGTGGTGATCATCGCCGAGACCGGCAGGCTGCCGGTCGACAATCCCGCAACGCACCTGGAATTGACGATGGTGCACGAGGCGATGATCCTCGAATACGCGGGACCGGACCTCGCGCTGATCGAGCTGGCGTCGGCGATGCGGCTGAGCGTGTTACTCGGGTTGCTGGCGAATTTGTTCCTGCCCTGGGGTATCGCCACCTCGGCGACCCCGGTGGCACTCCTGTTCGGGGTAGTGGCATGGGTCGCGAAGGTCGCCGTACTGGGCACGCTGCTGGCCGCGGGTGAGGTGTTCCTGGCGAAGCTGCGGCTGTTCCGGGTGCCCGAGCTGCTGGCCGGTTCGTTCCTGCTCGCGTTGCTCGCGGTGGCCGCGTCGTTCTTCCTGGCCTGAGACGAAAGGACGGCTGCCGAATGTCCATTGAGGACTGTCATGGTGAGTGACACGGCTTATGTGCAGCTGCTGGATCTGGCCTGCGGAGGGCTGCTGCTGACCGCCGTCCTCATCGTGTGGCGCCGCGAACTCGCGGTGATCATCCGGGTGTTCGCCGTGCAAGGACTGGTGCTGGCCGCGCTGGTGGCGGTGCTCGCCGTGCACGAACACTCGGCCGAACTCGGCGCGGTCGCGGCCGGGCTCGCGGTGCTGCGCGCCGGCGTACTGCCATACCTGCTGCGCCGGGCCTTGGCGCAGGCCGGCGAACGGCGGCGGGAGACCCGGCCGCTGGTCAACGTCGCCGCGTCCTTGCTGTCCGTCGCCGTGCTGGCGATGCTGGCCTATGCCGTGTCGCAGCCACTCATCGAACTGGCGCCGTCGCCCGCGACACAGGCGATCCCGGTAGGGATGACGGTCGTGCTGATCGGGTTCTTCGTACTCGTCACCCGCCGCCGCGCCTTGTCCCAGCTCGTCGGATTCCTGTTGATGGACAACGGGATCACCGCCATCGGGTTCCTGACCACCACCGGCGCCGGGCTGGTGGTGGAGCTGGGGGTGTCGCTCGACGTGCTACTGGTGGTGCTCGTGCTGCAGATACTGGCGACCCGGATGCGGGAGACCTTCGGCGACGCCGACCTCGACGAACTACGAGAGCTGCGCGACTGATGAGCACATCGTTGATCCTCGTTCCCGTCGCCGTGCCGCTGCTCGGCGCCTCGGCCTACCTGGCGGCCGGGTGGCGGCCGTCGACCCGCTGGATCGGATCCGGCTGCGCGGGGCTGGCACTGGCCGCCGCGATCATCATCGCGGGCGCCGTGTCGTCGTCGGGCCCGTCGACCGCCTTCGCCGGGATGCTCAGGGTGGACGCGCTGTCGGCGTTCATGCTGATCGTGATCGGCGCGGTGGCGCTGCTGGCGACCACTGCGACCCCGGCGTACTTGCGCGGCGAGATCGACGCAGGGCGCGCGACCGCCCGCACCGCGGCTCGGCACAACGTGCTGGTGCAGGTCTTCCTGGCCGCGATGGCGTTGTGTGTGCTGGCGGCGAATCTCGGCGTGCTGTGGGTCGCGGTCGAGGCCACCACGATCGTGACGGCGTTCCTGGTCGGGCAACGCCGCACGAGGTCCGCCGTGGAAGCGGCGTGGAAGTACGTGGTGATCTGCTCGACCGGTATCGCGCTGGCGCTGCTGGGCACGTTCCTGCTCAACTTCGCCGCTCGGAACGCGCCCGGCTCCCCCGGTCTGGACCTCGCCGCGCTGACGCGGCTCGCACACGGCCTCGATCCCGGGGTGACTCGCCTCGCGGTCGTGCTGCTGCTCATCGGGTTCGGCACGAAAGCCGGGCTCGCGCCACTGCACGCCTGGCTGCCCGACGCACACAGCCAAGCACCCGCACCGGTGTCCGCGCTCATGTCCGGGGTGCTGCTCTCGGTCGCGTTCTACGCGATCCTGCGGGTCAAGGTCATCGCCGACGCGGCACTCGGCGCCGGATTCGCCCGTGCCGTGTTGATCGTCATGGCGTTGTCGTCGCTCGCGGTCGCGGCGTCGCTGCTGCTGGCACAGCGGGACTACAAACGCATGCTGGCGTACTCCAGCATCGAGCACCTCGGCCTGGTCGCACTCGGCGCGGCGATCGGCGGCCCGCTCGCCGTCTCGGCGGCGCTGTTGCATGTGCTTGGGCACGGCCTGGCGAAGAGCGTGCTGTTCCTGTCCGCAGGGCGGGTGCTGCAGACCACCGGCACCAGCCGGATCGACGGCGTGCGAGGGCTTGCCGCACGACAGCCGATGCTGGCCGGTTGCCTGGGGCTGGGCATACTCGCGCTGATCGGGCTGCCGCCGTTCAGCCTCTTCGCCAGTGAACTGGGGATCGCCCATGCCGGGTTCGCCGCCGGTCTGGGGTGGGTCACCACCGCGGCGCTCGCGCTGGCGACGGTGATCGCCGCGGCACTGATCGGGCACACCAGCCGCATGGTGCTCGGCGCACCGCCGGAGGGACCAGGAGCGGCGACCGCCTCCGTGCCGCTACCGGTCGTCTTGGCACTCACACTCATCGCCGGACTGGTGGCCTCCGCTGTGCTCGGTGCCGCCGCAGGGCCACTGATCTCGTTGCTGCACAACGCGGCCATCACCATCACGGGGACCCTATGACCACCGCACCGCCCTACCCGTTCAGTCAGGATGCCGGTCACCGCCGCAGTGCCTGTCTCATCGACCCGGCCGAGTTGCCGTCACGGACACAGGCTCTGCTCGAGCACGGTCACCGGCTCGCGCTGGTCGCCGGGCACGACGACGGCGACGCACTGCGCGCGGTATATCTGTTCACCGCCGCCGCGCCAGACCGGCGCGTCGAACTGCACGTCCCGCTCGACCGTGCGAAACCCAGCGTGCCCAGCCTGGCCGGGCTGTCCTTCCCCGCGGGACGATTCGAACGCGAAATGCGCGACCTGTTCGGCATCACGCCCACCGGCCACCCACTGCCCCGCCGCCTGGTCCGGCACTTCCACTGGCCGGCGGGCTGGTACCCGATGCTGGACGACGCGGGAGAACCTCCCGAGTTCGGCGCCGTCGACGGCCCCTACCCGTTCCGGACCGTCGAAGGGCACGGGGTCTACGAGATCCCGGTCGGCCCGGTGCACGCCGGCCTGATCGAGCCCGGCCATTTCCGGTTCTCCGTCGTCGGTGAGACCATCCTCAACCTCAAGGCCCGACTCTGGTTCGTCCACAAAGGACTGGAGAGGCTGTTCCACGGACGAGGCCCTTGCCAAGGTGTCGAACTGGCCGAGCGCGTCAGCGGTGACACCGCCGTCGGCCACAGCCTCGCCTACTGCCAGGCAGTCGAGGACGCGAGCGACATCCCGGTTTCCCCAGTGGCGCAACGGCTCCGCGCGATCCTGCTGGAGCTGGAACGGCTCTACAACCATGTCACCGACCTCGGGGCGCTGTGCAACGACGTAGGACACGCCATCCTCAACACCCACGCGCAGCGGGTGCGCGAGCGCCTGCTGCGGATCAACGACACCGTCACCGGGCACCGGCTACTGCGCGGCGGGATCCGACCGGGCGGCGCCGAGGTGCGCGCACTGCCAGATCCCCTCGCACTGTCCGAGATCGGCGCTGACATAGCCGAGATCGTCGACCTCGCACTGGGCAACACCGTAGTCGCCGACCGGTTCACCGGGACCGCGGTCCTCACCACCGCACAAGCCGCGGACCTCGGCGCACTTGGCTATGTGGCGCGCGCGAGCGGGCTGGCCGTCGACGCCCGCCACGACCATCCCTTCCTGCCCAGGGACTTCCCGCGCGCCGCGCACAGCCGAACCGAAGGTGACGTGCTCTCCCGATTCCTGGTCCGCGCCGACGAGATCGTCCAGTCGATCAGCGTGATCACGGAGCTGACCGGTGAGCTCGCGGGCGAAACCCGGTCCATCACCTGCGGCGTCGGCCAGTCCGGCGGCACCGCCCATTCGGGCGTGGGAATCGTCGAAGGCTGGCGTGGCACCATCGTGCATCGCGTCGAGTTCACCGCCGAAGGCAGGCTCTCCCGGGTGAAGATCGTCGACCCGAGCTTCTTCAACTGGCCCGCGTTGCCGGTCGCCCTCGCCAACACGATCGTCCCGGACTTCCCGCTGACCAACAAAAGTTTCAACCTCTCCTACGCGGGCAACGACCTGTAGGACGCCCGTCGGCCGCAGTGTGTGCACTATCGCACATCTTATGACTTGCAGACTTTTATAACTGCATAGACACTAGATGGGTGGGCATGGGAGGAGTGCGGCGATGAGTGAGTTCGTGACGGTCCTGCGAGGCCGGATCCAAGGCGCACAGGAAAAGCTGGCCGCGGCACGCGAGGCGGGCCACGACTATGAGATCTACCTTCATGTCGCCCGGATCAAGGACCTGCTCGATCTCGCCGAGCGCCATGGCGTCGACACGGCGGCGTGGATCGACCCGGCGGAGCTGATGACGGCGGAGACCAGGGGCTAGGCGGCCATGCCGATGCCGGGTTCACCCGTGAGTACCGGGACCCCACGGGTCGCGATCGTGTCCGACGGCAGCGCGCTGCCTGCCGGAACCGACCTCATCTCGACGTTGCGTGAAGTGGCGGCGCTGATCAGCGGCCTCGCCAGGGTGGCGGCCCGGCCGAGAGCGGTCCTCTCCGCCGACGCGACCGGCCTGATCGCGGCCATCCGCGCACTGCCGCCGGATACCGGCGCGGTACTGCTGACCCGGGTGACCCCGGAGCGGGCTCGCCAGGTCCGACGAGAGCTGCGCGACAGTGATCCTCGCCCGCTGCTGACCGATGAGGACGTCACCACGATCGCGCTGGCCTCGGCGACCTCGGACGCGCTGCCGACGACGTGGCGGCGGCGGGCTCATGGCGCCAGGGTCGTCATCGCCGGGGCACGGGAGATGCCCGGACTCACCGCGTTGCTCATGGCGTCCGGTATCGCCGACATCACCACCTGGAATCTCGCCGACGCCGTTGTCTTTCCCTTGCACAACATCGTCTTCGGGGCAGACGCGGTAGTCGATCTCGTCGGCGCGCTGTCACCGGACCTGGCAGGAATCAGCGTGATCACCCGCGAGGACGCCGGTAAAGCGCTGTACGCGGCGAGCGGGCTGCTGCGGGCCGCGGCGTGCGCATCCGGACTGGGCTTCGACGTCGAAGTCTTCCGCGCGTGCGCACGGGCATTGAGCGCTGCCCCGCCGGCGGGCCGCTCCATGCCGTTCGTCAAGGGCATCGCGCTGACCCGGCTGGTCGCCGACGCGGCGACCAGTGTCTTTCAGAACCAGCTCTCCCGGTGAACGGCACTGGGAACCGCAGCAAAGGAAGCGGCACCATGTCCACCACGACCGAGAGCCACCCGGCAGCCACCATCGCCGGACTGGACAACGCACCCACCACCCACCGGCGCCTGGTGGCGTGGGTGCGCGAGGTCGCCGAGCTCACCACCCCGGACGAGGTGGTGTGGTGCGACGGCTCCGACGACGAATGGCGCCGCCTGACTACGGCATTGGTCGACGCGGGCACGCTGGTCCGCGTTCCGCAGAAGCCCAACTCGTTCCTCGCCACGTCGGATCCACGTGATGTCGCGAGGGTCGAGGACCGCACGTTCATCTGCTCGAACGATGAAGCAGACGCCGGGCCCACCAACAACTGGATGGACCCGGTCGACATGACGATCATCATGACCGAGCTCTATCGCGGCTGCATGGCCGGTCGCACCATGTACGTCGTCCCGTTCTGCATGGGCCCGCTCACCGACGAGAACCCGAAACTCGGCATCGAGATCACCGACTCCGCCTATGTCGCCGTCTCGATGCGGCTGATGACCCGGATGGGCACGATGGCGCTGGAGAAGTTCGGCGAGGACGGCGACTTCGTGAAGGCGCTGCACTCCGTCGGAGCCCCGCTGAAGCCGGGACAGGCCGATACGCACTGGCCGTGCAGCGACGTCAAGTACATCTCCCATTTCCCCGAAGACCGCACCATCTGGAGCTACGGCTCCGGCTACGGCGGAAACTCACTGCTGGGCAAGAAAAGCTACGCACTGCGCATCGCCTCGGTCATGGCCCGCGACGAAGGCTGGCTCGCCGAGCACATGCTCATCCTCAAGCTCACCTCCCCCACCGGATCGGTCCACTACGTCGCCGCGGCGTTCCCCAGTGCCTGCGGCAAGACGAACCTGGCGATGCTGCAGCCCACTGTGCCCGGCTGGAAAGCCGAGACACTCGGCGACGACATCGCCTGGATGCGCTTCGGCCCCGACGGCCGCCTCTACGCGGTGAACCCCGAGTTCGGGTTCTTCGGCGTCGCCCCTGGCACCGGCTACCGCACCAACCCGGTCGCGATGCGGATGATCGAGCAGGGCAACACGATCTTCACCAACGTCGCGCTCACCGACACCGGTGACGTCTGGTGGGAAGGCATGACCGAGACTGCGCCGGAACACCTCACCGACTGGCGGGGCCGCGACTGGCACCCCGGCACCGCCGAGACCGCCGCCCACCCCAACTCCCGGTTCTGCACCCCGATCCAGCAATGCCCCAGCATCGCGCCCGAATGGGACGATCCCGCCGGGGTCCCGATCTCGGCGATCCTGTTCGGCGGCCGCCGCGGCACCACGATCCCGTTGGTGACGGAGTCCCGGCACTGGCAACATGGCGTGTTCCTGGGTGCCACGCTGTCGTCGGAGACGACCGCCGCCGCCACCGGTGAAGTCGGGGTGGTGCGCCGCGACCCGATGGCCATGCTGCCTTTCACCGGCTACCACGTCGGCGACTACTTCGCCCATTGGCTGGCGCTCGGGGAGCACGCCGACCCCGCGAAACTGCCGCGGATCTTCAGCGTCAACTGGTTCCGCCGCGACGAGTCCGGCCGTTTCCTGTGGCCAGGATTCCGGGAGAATTCCCGCGTACTGGCCTGGATCATCGGCCGGCTTGACGGCACCGCCGAGGCCACCGACACGCCGCTCGGGGCTGTCCCGTCCCCCGCCGATCTCGACCTGACCGGGCTCGACGTCGACCTGGCCGACGTCGAAGCGGCACTCGCCGTCACCCCTGCGGAATGGCCTGCGGAACTCGCCCTGATCCGCGACTGGTTCACCTACGTCGGCGACAAGCTGCCCACCGCGCTGCGGGACGAATTCGACGCGCTGAACCGGCGTCTGGCATAGCCGCCCCACAAGTGCCGTGGGCGGGACCGTACAAGCGCTCGTCCCGCCGGTCCCGCCCACGGTCCCACTCAACGCCCACCCCTCCCTGGAGTACACGAGCATGACGGCATCGCCCTCGACCCTCAGCCGGCTACCGGGCACCGTCACCAAACGGCTCATGTTCCTCGCCGGCGGCACGCCCACCGGCCTCGCCCGGCAGATCGCGGACACGCTCGGCGTGTCCATCGCCCCGCAGACCGCGCACACCTTCGCCAACGGTGAAAGCTTCGTGCGGTTCGACACCTCTGTCCGCGGCAGTGACACCTTCGTCCTGCACACCGCCACCACGCCGCTCAACACGGCGCTGATGGAACAGCTGATCATGATCGACGCGCTCAAACGGGCCAGCGCGAAACGCATCACCGTGATCTGGCCGTTCTACCCCTACGCCCGGCAGGACAAGAAACACCAAGGACGCGAACCCGTCTCCGCCCGCCTCGTCGCCGACCTGCTCGCCACCGCCGGCGCCGACCGGATCGTCGCGGTCGACCTGCACACACCCCAAGCCCAAGGGTTCTTCGACCGCCCCGTCGACCACCTGCTCGCCCAGCCACTGCTGGCCGGCTACCTGCGCGAGCGCTACCGCGACACCACCATCACCGTGGTCGCGCCCGACTCAGGACGGGTCAAACTCGCCGAGACCTGGGCGGAACTCCTTGGCGGGCAACCGATCGCGTTCGTGCAGCACCGCAAATCCCTGCACACCCACCACGCCGACGCCGCCTCACTCATCGGTGAGGTCACGGGCAGGCTCTGCGTCGTCGTCGACGACATGATCGACACCGGCGCCACCATGGTCGGCGCCGCCCGGGTCCTGCTCGCCGCCGGCGCCACCGACGTCGTCGCCGCGGCGACACACGCGGTGCTCTCCGACGGCGCAGCCGGACGCCTGAGCCACAGCGGAATCCGAGAGGTCGTCCTCACCGACACCCTGCCCCTCACCGAGGACAAGCGGTTCCCCCAGCTCACCGTGCGATCCGTCGCTCCCCTGATCGCGAGCGCCATCGAGGCGATCTTCACCGACGGGTCGGTCACCAGTCTGTTCGACTGCTGATCACTCGTCCCTCGCGGACCCCTGATCACCGCTCCCCGGAGCCGAGGCGGCGGGTGTGCGCAGATCCTCGAGCAACTCCATCTGCCCGGACAACGCCCACCTCCACGCACGCGTGCGCTCCGGCCGTCATCGTCATACCGGCGATCCTCCCCAGCTCCCGCGGAGCAAGCTCACCGGCTGCGCCAAGGCCGCATGATCCCGGGCGGCGCCGGACGCCACCCGTCCTGTGCCGTCGGCACAGGGGACGTTCTGTCTAAGAAGGACGAAAGACCCTACGAGACGCGACGTTGGCCTGGTGATCAGCACGGCCGCGCCGGAGAAGCTGAGTGTGCCCGGTCCGGCACCACGGCGGTACCGCGCTGGAAGACGTGCCCGTTCGCCGCAGCGCCGAAGGAGTCGTGCCACCGTGTCCTCTCATTCAGATCCCGCGGCACCCGCGAACGATCGGCTGCCCGGCCATGGTCCGCTGCTCGGCGTCCGCCGCTTGCTGACCAAGGAGACCGTCGGCGATCACGGGCGCACGCTGCACCAAATCGACGCCGGTGACTGGGAGTCGTTCTATCGCGACCGGTGGAACTACGACCGGGTCGTGCGCTCGACCCATGGCGTGAACTGCACCGGCTCGTGCTCGTGGAACGTGTTCGTCAAAGACGATCTGATCACCTGGGAGCACCAGGCGACCGACTACCCGAGCACGGGCCCGGACAGCCCCGACTACGAGCCGAGAGGCTGCCCGCGCGGAGCGTCGTTCTCGTGGTACGAGTATTCGCCGTCGCGGGTACGCCACCCCTACGTGCGCGGGTCGTTGCTCACGATGTTCAGGGCCGGCCTCAAGCGGTTCGGGGATCCGGTCGCGGCGTGGGCGGACATCGTCGAGGACCCACGCAAGGCCGAGGTCTACAAAGGACAGCGCGGTCGGGGCGGTCTCGTGCGCGCGAGCTGGGACGAAGCGATCACCATGGTGGCCGCGGCACATGTCCACACCACGAAGACACACGGGCCTGACCGCGTGGTCGGATTCTCGCCGATCCCGGCGATGTCGATGGCGTCGTTCGCGGCGGGGACCCGGTACCACGCGCTGCTGGGTGGGACGCTGCTGTCGTTCTACGACTGGTACGCCGACCTGCCGATCGCCTCGCCGCAGGTGTGGGGTGACCAGACCGACGTACCCGAGGCCGGTGACTGGTGGAACGCGACCTACCTGATCATGTGGGGCTCCAATATCCCCGTCACCCGTACCCCGGACGCGCATTTCCTGGCAGAAGCCCGCTATCGCGGCACCAAGGTCGTCGCGGTCAGCCCGGACTACGCGGACAACGTGAAGTTCGCCGACGACTGGCTTGCCCCGCATCCCGGCACCGACGGCGCGCTGGCGATGGCCATGGGCCACGTCGTGCTCACCGAGTTCTTCCGGGACCGGCGAGTGCCCTACTTCAACGACTACGTCCGGTCCTACACCGATCTGCCGTTCCTGGTCACACTGCGCGAACGCGCACCCGGGGTATACGCCACCGACCGGTTCCTCACCGCCGCCGACCTAGGTGACGACAGCGCCTCTGCGGGCCACAAAACGGTCCTGCTCGACGAGGGAACCGGCAACCCTGTGGTGCCCAACGGATCGCTCGGATTCCGGTACGGCGCCGAGAACGAAGGCCGCTGGAATCTTGACCTCGGCGACGTCGTGCCCGCTCTCGGCGTGCTCGGCCACGCCACAGAGCAGGTCGAGATCGACCTCGCCAGGTTCGACATCGGCGAGACCGAAGGCGGAACCACCGTACGCCGCGGCGTACCTGTCCTGCGTCTGGGCGACCACTTGGTCACCGGTGTCTTCGACCTCATCATGGCCCAGTACGGCGTGCGCCGGGGCGACCTGCCGGGCGAGTGGCCCGCTGGGTACGACGACGCCGACACGCCGAACACCCCGGCATGGCAGGAACGGTTCACCGGAGTACCCGCATCACTCGCGGCCAAGATCGGACGCGAATTCGCCCGCAACGCCGAACGCAGCCGTGGTCGCTCCCTGATCGCGCTCGGCGCGGGCACGAACCAGTGGTTCCACTCCGACATGACCTATCGGGCGTTCATCGCGCTGGTCACCCTCACCGGCTGCCAGGGAGTCAACGGTGGCGGCTGGGCGCACTATGTCGGCCAGGAGAAGGCACGCCCGATCACCGGGCAGCAGCACATGAGCTTCGCTTTCGACTGGCAGCGACCCATGCGGCACCAGGCGAGCACTCCGTTCTGGTACCTGCACACCGACCAGTGGCGCTACGAGAAGGTGCCCGCCGACGAACTCGCCTCCCCACTGGGCCAGGGCCGCTTCGCCGGGATGACTTTCGCCGACACGGTCGCCGCCGCGCAGCGGATGGGCTGGTCGCCAGGCCATCCGGCGTTCGACCGCAACCCGCTGGATCTGACCGACGAGGCCGCGGCGGCCGGTGTGAGCACCTCCGAGCACATCGCGGCCGAACTACGCGCGGGCAAGCTCAAGGCCGCCGCCGAGGACCCCGACGATCCGGCGAACTTCCCACGCTGCTTGACCCTGTGGCGAGCCAACCTGCTCGGCTCCTCAGGAAAAGGCAACGAGTTCTTCCTGCGGCACCTGCTCGGCGTCGACTCGCTGGCCTCAGCCGGGGAATGCGGGCCAGGCGAACGGCCTCGCGACGTGGCCTGGCGTGAGCAGGCACCGACGGGCAAGCTCGATCTGCTCACCGCCATCGACTTCCGGATGACCAACACCGGCCTGCACTCCGACGTCGTGCTGCCCGCGGCGACCTGGTACGAGAAGCACGACATCTCCACCACGGACATGCATCCGTTCGTGCACGCCTTCTCGCCCGCTGTCGCCCCGCCCGGCGACGTGCACTCCGACTACGACGCGTTTCTCGCGCTCGCCGACAAGGTCAGCGAACTCGCGATCACCCACCTCGGTACGCGCCGTGACGTGCTGGCCGCGCCGCTGCAGCACGACACCCCCGACGAGCTCGCGACGCCGTCGGGACGGGTGCGTGACTGGAAGCACGGCGACTGCGCGCCGCTCCCAGGTGTGACCATGCCGAAACTGGTCGAGGTCGAACGCGACTACACCCTCATCGGCGCCAAGATGCGCGCCATCGGCCCGTTGCTGGACGAACTCGGCACCACGACCAAAGGCATCACCGTCGACGTCGCACCGGAACTGGACTACCTGCGCCACCGCAACGGGACCGTGCCCGACGGCCCGTTCGCGGGCAGGCCTTCACTGTCCACAGCGGACCGGATGTGCGAAGCGATCCTCGCCTTGTCCGGCACGACCAACGGGCGCCTGGCGCGCGAAGGTTTCCTGCAGCTGGAAAAGCGAACCGGCCGCCCGTTCACCGACCTCGTCGAAGGCCACGAGAACGACCGCATCACCTATGCGGCCACCCAACGGGCACCGCAACCGGTGATCACCAGCCCGGAGTGGTCGGGCTCGGAGAAAGGCGGGCGGCGGTACTCACCGTTCACCATCAACGTCGAACGGCACAAGCCGTGGCACACCCTCACCGGCAGGCAGCACTTCTTCGTGGAGCACGACTGGGTCGCCGAGCTGGGCGAGCACCTGCCTGGTTACCGGCCACCGCTGAACATGGCCAGGCACTTCGGCAAGCCGGGCGAGCTCGCCGACGGCGGGGTCACCGTCCGGTTCCTCACTCCGCACGCGAAGTGGTCGATCCACTCGATGTACCACGACAACGAGCTGATGCTCGCGCTCTCACGGGGTGGACCGGTGATCTGGATGAGCACGCAGGATGCCGCCAAGATCGACGTCGCCGACAATGACTGGGTCGAGGCCGTCAACCGCAACGGCGTGATCGTGGCGCGTGCCGTGGTCAGTCACCGGATGCCCGAGGGCACCGTGTTCCAGTACCACTCCCCCGAACGCACCGTGAATGTCCCGAAGACCGAGGCCACCGGGGCGGGCAAGGGCAAACGCGGCGGCTACCACAACTCGATGACCCGCCTGCTGGTCAAGCCGACGCACCTGGCGGGCGGGCACGCACAGCTGACCTACGCCTTCAACTACTACGGCCCCATCGGCAGCCAGCGCGACGAGATCACCGTCATCCGGCGGCGCGACCAGGAAGTGGAGTACTGACATGCGCATCCGCGCCCAAGTCGCGATGGTGATGAACCTCGACAAGTGCATCGGCTGTCACACCTGCTCGGTGACCTGCAAACAGACCTGGACCAACCGCGAAGGCACCGAGTACGTCTGGTTCAACAACGTCGAGACCAAACCCGGCATCGGCTACCCCAAACACTACGAAGACCAGGAACGGTGGAAGGGCGGCTGGCGGCTCGACTCCAGGGGCCGTCTCGTCCTGCGGTCCGGCGGGCGCGTCAAACGGCTGTCGCGGATCTTCGCCAACCCCGACCTGCCCTCACTCGAGGACTACTACGAGCCGGCCACCTTCGACACGGACGCGCTGCTCACCGCGCCCGCCGGGCTTGCCGACACCCCGGTCAAGCAACCTCGCTCAGCGCTGACGGGCGAACCGATGAGCCTGGTTTGGGGCGCCAACTGGGAAGACAGCCTCGGCGGCGCCCATGAGCGCGCAGGTACCGACCCGAATATCACGGCGATGGATCCCGAAGCGGCCGCGCGGGTGAAGTTCGAGTTCGAGAAGACGTTCCTGTTCCACCTGCCCCGCATCTGCGAACACTGTCTCAACCCAGCGTGCGTCTCGGCCTGCCCATCCGGTGCGATGTACAAGCGCGAGGAGGACGGCATCGTGCTGGTCGACCAGAACCGCTGTCGCGGCTGGCGAATGTGCGTGAGCGCCTGTCCTTACAAAAAGGTCTACGTCAACCACGCCACCGGCAAAGCCGAAAAGTGCACCTTCTGCTTTCCGCGTATCGAGGCGGGCCAGCCCACCATCTGCTCGGAGACCTGTGTCGGCAGGCTGCGCTATCTCGGGTTGGTCTTCTACGACGAGGACGCTGTGCTCGCCGCCGCGTCGGTCAAGGACGAGGCGGACCTGCTCGCCGCGCAACGTGCTGTCTTCCTGGACCCGCACGCACCCGAGACGGTGCGGCTGGCCCTCGGCGCGGGCATGCCCGAGGAGTGGGTGCTCGCAGCGCAGGCCTCACCGGTGTGGCGGCTGATCAGCGAGTACAAGATCGCGCTGCCGCTGCACCCGGAGTACCGCACGCTGCCCATGGTCTGGTACGTCCCGCCGCTGTCACCGGTGCTGGACGCGGTCGGCGCCGCCGGTCTCGACGACACCGACGCCGACGACGTCTTCCACACGATCCGCGAGCTGCGGATCCCCGTGGAGTACCTCGCCGAACTGTTCACCGCGGGTGATGCCGACGCGGTGGCGGGCGTATTGATGAAGCTGGCCGCCATGCGGTCGCACATGCGCGCCCGCACGCTCGACGGCACCGTCACCGACGAACTGTGCGACGCGGTCGGCATGACAGCGGAGCAGGTCGAGGCGATGTACCGGCTGCTCGCGATCGCCAAGTACGACGAGCGTTACGTCATTCCTGCCGCGTACAGCAAGGACGCCGCCGCGCTTGAAGCCCAGGCGGCATCCACTTCGGACTGCTCACTCGACTGCGCCGGTGGGCCCGGCATGACCGAGCAGGTCACCGCCACCGGCGAGCGGTTCCACCTCGTGGCCGACGAACAGCGAGTCCATCCCGGACGCCGGAGCCTGCTCGCCCGCCGACACGACGGCAGGCTCGGGCTTTCCATCGAGCCGTCCGGAGAACCGCGATGACACCCCTTGTGTCAACCTCAAGATCAAAGTCAGGCTGCGGCCTGCTGTTCGGTGTCTCGTTGGGCGCCGCCGTGGCGGGTGGGGTTGT